>JAWOIA010000172.1:0-44908 GCA_046484885.1 Desulfosarcina sp.
GCGCCGGGGGTCATGGATTGAACCTGGACACTGCGAAGGTCCCTGGGCGGGGGAGCGAAGCTCTGGCCCACGGTGCCATAGCCGTCGTAGTTGGGGCCGTGGCAGTGCACGCAGTAGTACCCATATCCTATAGCGCCGTGGGCGATGATTCCGGGATCGTTCAGGGCGAAGGGCGGTCGTAGGGTGTCGGGGTCGGCTTGGCGGTAAAGGGCTTCCCCGCCGCTCCAGGGAACGCTGCCGGCCGGCATCACCGCAATGGGCGCTTCGTGGGGTCGGATAACCGGGGTTTCCCACATGCGGCCCACAGACAGCAGGTCGTCGTACTGGTTCACCACCCCAATGGCAACCAACGCCAGGACCACGCCAAACAACCCCACACAGGCGATGCGTATCATCTACTCCCCCTGGGCGCCCCGGATGTGCTGGGAATAGGGCAGCGGCTGATAGATACCATACGGAGACGAGGCCGGCAGATCCTGTAGCGGCCGGTAACTCCAGGTCGGCGGCCCCATATCCGAGACGACGAAAAAGGCCAAGAAGCCTTTGGACAAGATGATGGCCAACATGAAAGCCAGCCACAACCATGTCCGGCGTTCCGATTCGATCGGGTGGTTGGTTTCCATCCTAAATTTTCACCCCCAGTAGACCGTGCATCAGAATATAGAAAAAGCCCCAGATCACCGTGCCGGCGATGATCAGGGTCATCACCAGGGGAAAGGGGGCGTTGCGGCCCTGAATCCCTTCGCGGTAGTGGTGCACCACGGCGGTCATCCGTTTTTGAGCGTCGGGGGTGTGCAGATGGGAGTAGGCCAACCCCAGGCCAAACAGGAGCATAAAGAGCAGGCCGCAGAACAGATAGGCCATGACGTGTTGAAAACCAAGCAGGGCAAACAGTCTCACCAGCGCCTCCCCGGATTGTTGTGCGTTATGGGTACCCGCCGCCAAAAACCTAACGCTACGCCGCCATCCAACCAAGTCAGCCTCGAATAAAGCCAATCTCGGGCGCCTTTGAAGATTTTGGTAATCGAGTGATGGTGGCGGTCCCTTTCAGCCATGGTCGGCATGCTCCCGGAAGCTGTCCTAAGGGCTATAGAAAAGGGCAACAGCCAGCACAGCGGCCGTTGCTCCCAGACCGGCGGTGGCCAGGGCGAAGAGTCCAATGGTTTCCAGCCGGCCCAGGCGTGTGGCCTTGACCGGCGGCTCATCGGCGCCGCCTCGCAGGGGTAGAAAACGAGCCCGCTGCTGATCGTGGAACTGACCGTTGCGCAACGCCCAGAAGAAGGCCGTCAGACCGATGGCCAGACCGATGAGAACATAAGCGATAAAAAAAGGGAAATACATGATGATATCAGATCTCCTCCCACCCTTCCATGGCCATTTGGCAGCTGCAATCAATCATTGTTGACTGCCGGTTCATAGGCCGCGGGAATTCCCTTGGGTTCCTGACCGGCATCGCTGTCATCGATAAAATAGACCGCGACATAGTTGCCCACATCCCAGATCTTTTCCGATTCGAGTTCCCGTTTGAAGTAAGGCATGGCGGTTCCGGTGATGCCGTTCATGATCTGAAAATAAAGAATGCCGCCGCTGATCTCGCGGTTTTTGAGAATGGTGAAGTTGAACGGCGGCGGGTAGATCCACGGCTGGGCCGGCCCTAAACCGTCGCCCACCGGACCGTGGCACCCCAGGCAAAAGTCCTGGTAAATTTTCTGCCCCCGCGCCAGCCCGGCTTCGGTGGTCGGATAGGGGTTGGGCAGGTCGCGCCAGGGTTGGGGGATCTGATCGTGGAGCCAGCGAACATTGTCGTCCGGTCCGGCCTCATAGGCCCGGATGGCCTCGGCCTTCCAGTAGGTCTGCCGCGCCATGCGCGCATCGGCGGCTTGGAGACCCAGGCTTTGGATGTAACGGATCAGCTGGTTAAGCTTCTCGACGCCCAGGAATTCAAAGGCCGGCATAATGGAGAGTGTCCGCGTGTAGCGTGGGTTGATGAAGTGGGCCATGTGCCAGTCGTCGGGATGTTCACCCCCGGCCTGGGAAAGGTCGGGCCCGGTGCGTTGGGAACCGAGCAAAATGGGCTGGTCGGCCACGTAATCGCCGGCCTGGGCAATGCGCTCGGCCCCCAGACCCCAGTCGATGCTGCGGATGGACTGGCTGTGGCAATAGACGCAGCCATTGGCGAGGTAAACCCTGCGCCCGGCCGCTTCCGCCTCGGTGCGGGGTCGGAAGATCTCCGACGGTTCAATCCGGTTGGTATGAGCCGCAGGCAGGACGATCACCACGAATACGACGGCCGCCAGTATCATCACGCTGCCGACGGTGACGGCAAGGGGGGTCATCTTCATGAGGCCGCTCCGTTTCCGGCCGGCAGGGAACGGACGACATTGTAAAGACCCAGCAGGGACGAGACGAAGATCAACACGCCCAAACCGGCCCGGATCACAAAATAGACATGAAACTGGGTCAGAATGCGGTAGACGGTCTCACCGTTGAGCCAGGCACTGCCCTGGATCAGGCCGGTGATGGTCAGCACCACGGTGAATCCCACCACTCCGATCAGGACCATCCAATACTGGAAATCGGCCAGCAGACGGCTGTGAAGGGGCCGGCCGGTCATTTTGGGCAGGGTGTAGTACATTCCGCCCAGGGCGATCATACCGGCAAAACCCAACACCCCGATGTGGGCGTGGCCCACCACCCAGTTGTTGAAGTGCGTAACCCGCTGCACATCGGGCAAGGACATCAGGGAGCCTTGGATGCTGACGAAAAAGTACATGATGGTGCCGGTGAAAACAAACTTGGCCCCAATGTCGGCATGGATCTCGCCCAGCTTGCCCCTGGCCGTATACCAGATGTTGATCAGGAACGCCGACACCGGAATCACCATGGCCACGCTGTCCACGATGGCCACCACCTTGAGCCAGGTGGGTACCGGCACCTGCAGCAGGTGGTGGGTACCGATGTGGGTGTAGATGACGATCAGCGACCAGAAACCCAGCAGAGACAAGGTGTGGCTGTAAAGCGGGTTGCCCGTGGCCCGCGGGATGACATAATAGGCCACACCGGCGGAAAGCGGGGTCAGCAGCAGGCCGAAGACGTTGTGGCCGTAGAACCAGAGCAGAATGGCATCGGGAATGCCCACCAGGGCGCCGCTGTTGGGCCGCCAGATGACGTTGCCCAGAGTGTAGGTGCAGGCGGTCAGAATCGTGGCCGCCAGCACATACCAGACCGAGACATACAAAATGGGCTCCCGGCGCTGGCGCACGGTCATGAAAAAGTTGAAAAAAAGCAAAAGGAAGGCCGCCACCACCAGAATGTCGATCGGCCAGATCAGTTCGGCATACTCCCGGCCCTGAGTCATGCCTATGGCCAGCGTCACGACCCCGGCCGCCACGGCCAGGTTCCAGGCAACAGCCGTGGCCAGCCCCAAGCGTTCACTGAAAAGCGGCGTCCCCAGCAGCCGGGGAATGTAGTAAAAGGCCGCGCCCAGCAGTCCCGGCGTAACGAAGCCGAACAACACCAGGTTGACATGGGTGGGCCGAACCCGGCCGAAGACGATGACCCCGATATTGGCGGTCAAATCGGGCGCGATCAGCTGGGTGGCCCCCAGCAGCCCGTAAAAGGTCGCAACGGTCATCCAGAAGGCCGAAGTCAGGCAAAACGCCTTGGCCGTGGCATATCCGGAAATGTCAGCATGACTGGGTGCGGGCACTATCGGTTCCTTTGCTAATTGTGACATGACAGCCAGCAGTCCAGCGTCGCATTCTTGTCGCGGTGGCAAGCGACACAAAACCCCATTTTCAGGCGGCGCGCCGCCAGACGATCCTGATGCTGAACCTCACCGTGACAGGCCGCGCAGTCAATGCCGCTGAGCAGGTGGCGCTGGTGGTTGAACAGCACATGCTCAGGCATGTAGAAAACCTTGACCCACGGCGTGGGGGTGTCCGTGTTGTAGTAGGCATGCTCCTTGAGAATCTCGGGGTGATTGGCGATGATGTGGTTGTGGCAGTAAAGGCATTTTTCCACCGCTGGTATCCCCGGGTGGTTGGAGCGCTCCACATAGGGGTGGCAGAACCGACAGGAGATGGCCTTGTCACCGGCATGCAGGCGGTGGCTGAAGGCGATAGGCTGCTCGGGACCGATGCGGGTGCCCGGCGACGCGTAGTAGAAGTAGAGAAAGCCCAGCACCAGGAAAACGCCGCCAGCGATCCACAGCAACGGCCAGCGGTTGGCCCAGATGCCTCCCAAGCTTTCCCCGAAGGCCGAAAAGAGCCGTAGCGGGTGCCCCGCCGTGCCGACCAGCGCTGCCGTCACGATCAGCGCCAACACGACAGCGGCCAGGATCAGGATCTCCATCAGGGCCCCTCCTGCGCCCGGGTGGCGAGCATCTCGGGGAACTGGCCCAGGTAAGCGGCCACAGCCCCCGCCAGCAGCCCCAAAAAGCCCAGGGCGATCAACAGATCGGTCCAGCCCAGCGGAAGGGTCTGGGCGTGGGCGTGATAGACCGGGCCCAACAACAGCAGGTGCTCCAACCACATCCCTGCGATCACCACCCCGCAGATAACCGCCATGGCGACGGGGACGGTTTTGATCCGCTTGTTGAGAAGAATCAGAAAAGGCGCTACGAAGCAAACACCGAACACCGTCCAGGCCAGCCCCTTCCAGGGGGCTGTCATGACGCGCTGGATGAGGTAGGCGGTCTCTTCCGGGATATTGCCGTACCAGATCACCACCAGTTGGGCGTAGAAAAAATCGGCCCACACCAGGCCGAAGGCGAAAAAAAGTTTGCCGATGTCATGAAACTGGGCCGACTTGAGGGAAAAGCCGTTGCCCGGACTGAGATGGAGGACTGCAGCCAGGAGGATCAGGGCGCCGAAACCCACGTAGATGGCCTTGACAAAGGTATAGGCCCCGAAAAGGGTCGAGAACCAGTGGGGATCCATGCTCATCACCAGGTCGAATCCCAGCAAGGAGAGCACCAGGGCGAAGGCCAGCATGTAAAGCAGGCCGAAAACGGTCATGCGTTGCCGGTAGCGCTCGCTGTCCGGCGGCCGGCGCCGCCAGTGCTGCTGCAGCCAACGGGCCAGGGGGCCGCTGGCCCCCCGGGCACTGATCTTGAACCACAGGGCGTGGTAGAGGTAGGCCAGCCCCAGACCGTTCAGAATCAACAGCCCCGCCGCATTGCGCGCAAAGAGAAAGGGCAGGTTCAGCCACGGCTCCTTGCCGTGCAGGTCCTGTCCCTGCCACAGGAACAGGTATCCGTGGCCCAGAAAGAGGATCAGAAAGAGGATGAAGGAAATGGGAAAGAAGGCCGTGAACGCTTCGGCCAGATCGGCCAGCGGGCCGCTCCAGCGCGCGCGCACGCTGTGCATGAGGGTCGAAAAGAGCAGCGCCCCGTGGGCGATGCCCGAAAAGAGCAGAAAGTTGATCAGGTAGGCCTGCCAGGCTCTGGCCGGATAGCTGCCGGCGGCCTGGAAGAGGAAGGTCGCCGTGCCGACAACCACCAGCAGGGCGCACAGGAGCAGACCGACGGTGCCCTTGTTGACCCTGGCGGACGGCATGGGATGGGTGCTCATGGCTCAGTGCCTCCCGCTGCCAGTGCAGCGGCCGTCGGGGTGCCGTCCGCTTCGTAGCCGACCACCACCGCACCCGTGGCCTCGAAAAAGCGTCCGAGTTCGGTGCGGTCATCGGTATCGCAACTGGCCAGTACACCGAACTTGTGTCCGGAAAAGCGCGGATCGTAGCGCTTGGCGATACGCAACCGCGGCAGCCGGGCCTGGGAGATCAACCCCAGGACATTGCCGAACACGGCAAAAAGGATCGTGAACTCGAACCCCACGATAACAAACGGGATCCAGGCTTCGACCGGCTTGCCGCTGACGATCAGGCTCCAACGGGTGGCCGTGGAGGCCGCCAGGAAAAAGCCGAAGAAAAAACCGATAATGCCGCCGGCCAGGGTGAACCAGCCGACCCGGCTTTGGGGCAGGTCCAGGGCCGCAGCGATGGCGTGACTGGGAATGGGGCTGTGCACCCGTTCCAGGGTGTAGGCGGAATTGCGCAGGCCGAGGATGGCCGAGGCAGCCTGGGCTTCGCTGCTGAAAATCCCCATGAGGGAGACCCGCTCAGCCGTCATGGGACGCTCCTGCATGCAAGGTCTCCTTCATCTCGGTCATGGAAACCGAGGGCATGTGTTTGACGAACAGCACGAACAGGAAAAAAAAGAGGCAGAAGCTGCCGATCATGATGCCGTACTCGATCAGACTGGGCCGGTACAAACCCCAGGCATGCGGCAGAAAATCGTGGGCCACCGACCCGATGATGATGACAAAGCGCTCGAACCACATACCGATGTTGATGATGATGGAGATGGCAAACAGCAGCACCAGGTGGGTGCGAACCCGCTTGAAAAGCAGCAGCAAAGGCACAACGGTGTTGCCGATCACCATAATCCAGTATTCGACGGCGTAGTCACCGAAGGCGCGCCAGCGGAACGCCTCCATCTCTATGATGTTGCGGCTGTACCAGGCAATGAACATCTCGGTGCCGTACGCGAAACCCACGATCAGACCGGTGAAGACAATGGTTTTGGCCACACTTTCCAGCACATGCATGGTGATGATGGACTCGTAGTGCAGGATGCGGCGCAGCGGAATCATCAGGGTCAGCACCATGGCCAGGCCCGAATGGATGGCACCGGCCACGAAGTAGGGTGCAAAGATGGTGGTGTGCCAGCCGGGGATCACGGCCAGGGCGAAGTCCCAGGAGACCACGCTGTGCACCGAAATCACCAAAGGGGTGGCCAGAGCGGCAAAGAAGAGATAGCCGCGGGTGTAGTGGCGCCACTGCTCATACTCGCCGGTCCAGCCCAGTGAGAGCACGCTGAAGATTTTACGGCGCACGCCCCGGGCGCGGTCGCGCACCGTGGCCAGGTCGGGCAGCAGGCCGGTGTACCAGAACAGGGAGCTGACGACCAGGTAGGTGCTGATGGCCACCACATCGAACATCAGAGGCGACTGGAAGTTGGGCCACAAGGTGCGCTGGTTGGGCAGGGGAAGCATGTAGTAGACCATCCAGACGCGGCCCAAATGGATGAACGGGTAAAGTCCGGCCACACAGACGGCAAAGACGGTCATGGTTTCGGCGGCCCGGGCGATCGGGTTGCGCCAGCCGGCCCGAAAGAGGTACAAAATGGCCGAAATCAGGGTGCCCGAGTGGGCGATCCCGACCCAGAAGACAAAGTTGATCAGGTAGGTGCCCCAGTGCACCGGGTTGTTCTGACCGCCGACACCGATGCCCACTACGATCTGGTAAGTCCAGCAGGCAGCCCCTATGAGCACGCCGGCAAAGAGCAGGGCCACGAGCACCCAGTAGCTGCGTTGGGGCGGGGTCAGGGTATCCAGTACCGTATCGTCAATGGTCTTGTAAGTTAGTGTCTGCCCCATTGATACCTTTGTCCTGTCCAGATGACTTGGAATCAACAAATCACAAGCACCAAATCTCAAATAAATACCAAATTCGAATACCCAAATCCCAACCCGCAGCCAAACCAACCGTTTGGCGTTTTGGTCATTGTGATTTGTTTGTGATTTGGCTTTTGGTTATTGTTATTTGTCTTCCTTTTTTTGACTAAAAAATTTGCATTTCAGGATTGCGTTTAAACCCTTTGTGTCACCTTCTTAAGATAGATCACCGCCGGCTTGGTATTGAGGTAGCCCATTACCTGGTAGGCCCGCGGGTCTTCCACCTTCCTGCGCACCGCGCTTTCGCGGTCCATCAGGTTGCCGAAGATCAGGGCTTCCGTGGGGCAGGTCTGCACACAAGCCGGGACCACCTCGCCGTCGCGGATCTCCCGCTGTTGGTTCTTGGCCCGGGTGCGGGCCGCCTTGATCCGCTGCACGCAAAAGGAGCACTTTTCCATCACCCCTGCGCTGCGTACGGTGACATCGGGATTGAGCTGCAGGTTCAACGGCTCGGGCCACTGCCAGGTGAACCAGTTGAATCGACGCACCTTGTAAGGGCAGTTCTGACCGCAGTAGCGGGTGCCGATGCAGCGGTTGTAAATCTGGTTGTTGAGCCCCTCGCTGGAATGGTGGGGAGCGTAGACCGGGCAGACCGACTCGCAAGGGGCGTTGTCGCAGTGCTGGCACAGCATGGGCAGGAAGATCAACCGGGTGGGGTCCTGCGCGTCCTGGTAGCGTTCGATACGGATCCAGGCCATCTCGCGACCGGCGATCACCTGGTCCTCGCCCACCACGCCCACACTGTTCTCGGCATAGCAGGCCGCCACACAGGCGCTGCAGCCGGTGCAGCGATCCAGGTCCACCACCATGGCCCAGCGGTAGGTGTCGTGGTCATGGGCCGGGTAGAAATCACGCCGGGGGTCGTAGCCTTCGGGCAGGGGCAACGTCAACGGAAAGTGGTCCATGTCCAGGTACTTGCCCAGGGGTTCGGGGGTGTCGGCGTGGGCGGCGGGCACACTCACGGCAATCTTGCGGCCGTGCTGGAAACGGCTGCCCGACACCGAGGCCAGGGCCTTGCCGGAAGCGCCTGGTGCCAGGCGCACAATGGGCGCGGAATAGTCCGGGGCGCCGGACAACGGATCGACGCCACCGGCCAGCAACGCCACCGGGTTGACCCCCTGGTCCTGGGCGTAGCGCCCCATCTGGGTATGGCCCTGACCCGCCGGAATCACCACCATGTCCGGGTGAAGACCCGGATGGCTGTAAGCGTGCAGCGTCACTTGCGCGTGCGCGGTAGCCAGGACCACCATCCGGCCCTCGGCGGCGCCGCTGGACGTCAGGGTCTGGGGGTGGACCATGGCCACGGTTTGCCAGGCCACCTGGCTGACGGGGTCCGGTATTTCGGGCAGCCAGGGCCGATCGGCATGGCGGCCGTCGTAAAACCGCAGGGAGGCGCAGACCTGCACGGTCCGTTGGCCCGATTCAGCGGGCGCACGGGCCGCCAGCAGGTCGGCCAGAGCCTTAAGCGGCGTTTGATCCAGGTGCGGCTCGGGCGGGCCGGCGGCTTGGTTTCCGAAATACCCGCCGCCCTGCACCAGACGGAGCCAATCCATTGGGGTGGCGATCGTCCCCTGGTTCAACAATCGTTGCATCAGATAGTGGCGATAATCGGTGGCCGGGCGCCCGGCAGCGGGCAGCAGGCCCAGGAAAAGGTCGCCGATGCCCGGGGCGTCGCCGATCCTGCCCACGGTCGGCTGCAGCGTTGATAACATGGCCTGCTTGCTTTCATACAGGTCCCAGCTCTCCAGCGGGTGCTGCAGGGGCAGGATCAGGTCGGCGGCCGCTGCGGTTTCGTCCATCAGGTGAGTCAGGGCGACCACGAACAGATCCGGGTGGGCCAGCACCTGGGCCACCCGCGCGCTATCCGGCAGCGTGTAGAGCGGGTTGACCTGGTTGAGCAGCAGCAGCTCCGCGGGGGCAGCGCTCAGCTGGTCCCAGAAAACCTGGGCCTGGGCCCGCGTGGCGGCGATCTCCACCCGGTGTCGCTGGGAAAAATCAACGCGGACAAACGTGGGATCGAGCAGAAGGTTGAGCAGCAGCGAGGCCAGGTCGGCGGCCGCCGAGCCGGCCCCGTGGGCCGCGGTTTCCGTGGGCAGCACCAAAGCGCGGCGAGCATCCCGCAGCTGCTCGAAAAGCCACTGCAGATCCCCGGGGTCCAGGTCGGCCTGACGGGCAACCACCGCCGTTGTATAGGGTGCGGCCAGAACCTCCAGCGCCGACCGGAAGCCTCCGGGCAGGCCCATCCCCCATCCCGCGGCGAGCAATTGGCGAATCAACGCCATGGCCACCAGGGCCTGGCCGCCGGGCCGGCACGCCAGCCAGCGATCGGCATTGGCCCCGGTCAGGGACTGAAATGGGCTGACCTGCACGAACCTTCCCCTGCTGCCCTGACCCCAGGCATGCATTGCTTTGAAGCGGCGGCCATACTCGACCGGCGAGAGCCACGACTCCAGAAAATCGGCCCCGAAACCCACCAGCAGATCGGTCTGGTCGATGCGGTAGGTGGGCAGGATGGGTTGACCGAACAGGGCCTGGTGGGCAAATTTGAGTGACTCGTGGGCAAAGGGCTCGAAAACCAGCGGCACCTGGCCATCATATCGGGCCAGCACCGCCTCGAACAGATCCAGCAGGCCCTGCCCCGCCACCTCGGTCAGCATGGCCGCTCGGCCGGGGCCCTTGGCCGCCGCCCGCTCCAGGCGCCGCCGGATCACCTCACACGCCCGATCGAAGGCGATCGTCTCCCAGCGGCCATTGACCTTGAGCAGCGGCTCTTGCAGACGATCCGGATGGTAGAGCCGCTGCAGCGCCGCGTGGCCCCGGGCGCACAACTTGCCCCGGTTGATCGGGTGCAGGGGGTTACCCTCCAGTTTGACCGCCCGGCCTTCGCGATTTTTAGCCAGGACCCCGCATCCGGAGGGGCATTCGCGGCAGGTGGAGCCATACCAGGTTTCCCTGCCGGTGACCATGTCCTCCGTCGCCCGTACCATGGCGAACAGATGCTCTTCCGATTGGGCGGAGCAGCCGGCGGCAACAGCGACGCTACCCATGGATGCCAGCTTGAGAAAGGTTCTGCGATTCATACGCGACGCCCATTCGCACCGGGTTTTCCATGCCGATGGCCTGGAGGGGGAGGATCCGGCGCGCTACGCGGTTGGCGCTGGACCCGTCGCTGTCGGTCGGGTTCAGGTACTGCCTTGGGTGATGCGGTGTTGCTGGTGGTATCGGTTGAGGTCAGGCGGTTTGACGCAAAATCAGCGGTAGGATAGCAAACGACCGTCGGGGTTGTCAACCACCGAGCAGGTGGGAATTAATTCGTTGATCGCCGGGGCATTTTAAGATAAAAACCCCGAAGTTGGCAGGCGGGGGACTGGCTTTCAGGTTAAGCGATCCGGCTCGTCGGCCCCATCAGTGCAACCAACCAGAAGCATCGGATGAGGAGGAGCAATTTTATGTCAAGCATGGATGAGGCCCAGAACGTCGCTTTCAATTGGAAACGCTGGCTGTTTTTAGGCATGGGGGTCACCCTGTTTTTGCTTGTTTACTACTCACCGCCCTGGCCGGATGCCGTCGACCCGGCCGGAAAAAGCTTCGTGCTGTCGCACCAGGCCAAGGGGGCCCTGGCCCTGTTCCTGCTGGCCGGTACCTTTTGGGTCTTTGAGGTGCTGCCCATCGGGGTCACCGGTTTGCTGATCGGTGTGATTCAGGCCCTCTTTTTTATCCGCCCGGCCAGCGACGCCTTCAAGGACTTCATGGACCCCTCGGTCCTTTTTATCTTCGGGTCGCTGACCATCGGCATGGTCTTCACCAAGGTGGGGCTGACCAAACGCCTGGCCTACAAAATGCTGATGATCGTGGGCGAGCGCACCAGCCGGATCTATCTGGGCTGTTTCGTGGTAACCGCCCTGCTGACCCACATCATGGCCCATACGGCAGTGGCCGCCACCATGTATCCGCTGCTGCTGGCCATCTACTCGCTCTACACCACCGACACCAAACCCACCCGCTTCGGCAAGGGTCTTTTCATAGGCATGGCTTTTGTGGCCGGCGCCGGCAGCATCGTTACCCTGCTGGGCGCCGCTCGCGGTATTGTGGCGTTAGGCTTCTATACCGAAATCGCCAACAAGGAGGTCTCCTTTTTCGAACTCACTTACTATATGGCGCCCATCGGCTGGCTGATGGTGCTGCTTTTATGGGTCTTTTTCATGGTGCTGTTCAAACCCGAGCGGGACCGCATCCCCGGCCTGCGGCAAAAGGCCAAACAGCTCAGCGACGAGATGGGCGGCTTGTCGCGCAAGGAGGTTGGGGCCGGTCTGATCGTACTGGGCGCCATCCTCTTTTTGTCCCTGCAGTCCTTTGTGCCGGCCCTGGCGGCCTTCAACAAATCAGCCGTGATCCTGGTGGCAACGGTTTTGTTCTTCGTGTTCGACATCCTGGATATCCACGACCTGGAAGCTATCCCCTGGAACATCATCCTGTTGTTCGCCGGTGCCATGAGCATCGGCTTCTGCCTGTGGCAGACCGGCGCCGCCGAGTGGCTGGCCATCAACTGGCTCGGCTTTTTTACAGAGGCCCACTGGTTCGTCTTTGTCATGGGAATATCCCTTTTTGTGCTGCTTATGACCAACTTCATCATGAACGTGGCGGCCATCGCCATCTCCCTGCCGGTGGCCCTGGTGGTGGCCCCCTACCTGGGGGTTTCCAGCGAGGTGATTCTCTTCGCGGCCCTGACCGTGGCCGGCATGCCTTTTCTGCTGCTGGTCGGCGCGGCCCCCAACGCCATCGCCTACAGCTCCCGGCAGTTCACCAGCGGCGAGTTTTTCGCCGCCGGCATTCCGGCCAGCATCCTGCTGCTGGCCGTGCTCGGCCTGATCATCCTGCTGGTCTGGCCGCTGATGGGCATGCCGGTTTATCTTGGCTCATAACCCAAAAGGAGGAGTAGACTGATGGAGCGCTTGCACGAACTGCTGGAACGCATCATTCAGCGCGTCAACGTCAACCTGCGCGAACCGCTCTTCGATGCCGGGCCTTACGTCCGGAACCTGATCCCCTGGCAGCAGCTGGTCAAGTTCTACGCATTCTACGGCATCACACCCTTCCATCCCCTGAACTTCCATTTCAGCCGCTCCAACCTCTCGGGCAGCTACTTTTTGGGAAAATGCCATGTCTCGGATTCAATCCTGTACAAAAGCGACATTCGCGGAGACGAACTGAAACGCAAAGGGGACCTGTTCAGTTTCGACGGGTTCGAGATCCCCTTGCACGAGGACGAGACGATTCGCATCAAGGACAGCTACCTGATCAAAACCCTGGTGCACAACAACTCCCACGACCCTGAAAATCTGGAGGATTTTATCATCCAGAACACCATATCGACCCACTACGCCAACATCCACGGGTCGGACGTGGAGGGGTGCTTCCTGGGCCCTTTCAGCACCGTGGACCTGACCACCCTGCACGATTGCGTCATCGGCGAGTACGTTTACCTGCAGGTCAGAGAGCTGGCCCATCGCCAGATACCGGCCGGGACGGTATGGATCAACAGCAGCAACCACTTCGATTTTTCCTACCGTCACGACCCGGATGTGCTCAAGCGGTATATCCGCTTCGACTGCGGCCGGCCGCCGACAGGCATCTTTATGACCTTTATCGACCAGCGCAAACCGGATTTTCAGCGCATCTTTGATGTGGTCAACCTCGAAAGTCCCTTCTCCATTCCCGAAGGCGCCTCGCTGAACCGTTATGCCGTCATCAAGCCCAAAACCCATCTCAGCCGCAACGTGCTGGTGGCCCAGCGGGCCTATATTGAAAACGCCTGGCTGGGCAGCGGCGCCAATGCCCAGGAAAACTGCTACATTCTGCACTCCCGCTTAAACGGCAACAATGTCACGGCCCACGGCGCCAAGATCATTCACGCCCGGCTGGGGGACAAGGTTTTCGTTGGATTCAACTCCTTCTTACAAGGGTCCCCGGCGGCGCCGCTGCGCATCGGTGCCAACAGCATTGTCATGCCCCACACAATCATCGACCTGGCCGAAGCGGTGGAGATTGGGCCCGAACAGCTGGTGTGGGGCTGCATTAGCAAGCAGGCCGATGTGGCGGAAAACAGCCTGCCGCTGGCAGAACTGGCCCGAATCAAGGGACCATGCAGCCGGGGTGCCATGCATTTTGAGGGCGACGGCAAGTGCTTTGTAGACGGCTTTCGCCATCGCATCGAACACATCCTTGATGCCAACGGGGCCTATTGCGAGGGCAGTGCCCAGCAAGGTCACGCCCAGCAAAGCCAGAACATCTCCTTTAACCTGATTCAGCCCTACCCTGAAGGCGCTCTCAAAGGGCTTTATCCGACTATTGATATCCACCCCTGATCGGAATTACAATTGGCCAAGACCGTCTGACTTCGTCGCAGCAGGGATCCCGAGGGATAGGTTAATGGTCACCGAAACAGCCAGTGCGGAAAACAGACACTCACATCATGCCGGCCTGCGCTTTAAAATCACCACCATTATGGTCATGGTTTCGCTGGCGCCCATGATTCTGGTGAGCGGCATCATCCTCTACCAGTTCGACACCTTTTCCAATGAAATGGTGCATGCCCACTTAGGGGAGCTGGTTCTCAAGCACCGTCAGAACATTGATGACTTCTTAAATGAAAAGTTAAATGTTATCAGTCACTTATCAAGGATCAACGATCTGGATCAATTGCGGGACCCCGCTTTTTTGCGGCAACGGCTCAGGGTGCTTCAAGAGGAGTACAGCTTTGTTTTCGTGGACCTGGGACTGATCCAGGATAACGGCCGACAAGTCTCCTATGCCGGCCCCTTCGAACTTCAGAGCGCCGATTACAAGGATTCGGAGTGGTTTAAAAAGGCGATTGAACGCGACAGTTTCATCAGCGATGTCTTTTTGGGCCTGCGGGGCCAGCCCCATTTTATTGTGGCGGTCAAGCGGCAATGGGCCGGCAGTCAGTGGCTGTTCAGGGCCACCATCGATTTCGCGGCCTTTAACTCCCTGGTGGAAAACCTGAGCTTGGGGCAAACCGGCGGCGCGTTTATCCTCAACCGCCAGGGTGACTTTCAAACCCGACCGCCCAGGGAGGAGACCAGACTCGCCAAGCAGCAATACTTGAACCTGTTCAAAAGGGGAGAGGAGTCACTGCTCAACAGGCAACAGTCCGATCGCATTCCATTTATGCTCGAATCCCCCCTGGGGATCCAGCTGGAAAACAAGGCGCCCCTGCGCAATGGCGCCTTACATCAAGGTTCGATTTTTTCGGTTGAGAAAGTGGGTGCCCATGGCCGCAGGTTCATCATTGTGGCCGCTTTTCTCAAAAACAGCGAGTGGCTGCTGATTTTTCAGCAGGAGTTCGCCGACGCCTTCGCCAAGCTCAAGCGCACGCAACTGATGGCCGGCTTGATCTCGCTTTTGGGTGCCATTGGGATTATTGTGGTGGCCTTTGTTGTCTCGGGGCGAATGGTCAAGCGCATTGCCGAACTCGATTTCGAAAAGGAGATGATGAACCAGCAGGTCATCGAAACCGGCAAGTTAGCCTCCGTGGGCGAGCTGGCCGCCGGCATCGCCCATGAGATCAACAACCCGGTGGCCATCATGGTGGAAGAGGCCGGGTGGATTCAGGACCTGCTCAATGACGGGATCGAGAATCAAAACAACCTCGAAGAGTTCAACCGGGCCTTGAAACAGATCGAGAACCAGGGCCACCGTTGCAAGGAGATCACCCACAAGTTGTTGAGTTTTGCCCGTAAAACCGACTCGCGCGTGCAAACCGTCCAAATCGATGAACTGATCACGGAAGTGGTGGATCTGCTATCCCAGAAATCGCGCTACGCCAATGTGGAGGTGCAGGTCCACATGCAAGCCGATCTGCCTGCCATTCAAGCATCGGTGACTGAAATGCAGCAGGTTTTCATGAATATCCTTCACAACGCCCTGGATGCCATGGAAAAAACCGGCGGCCGCATCCAGATTACGAGCCATATCGAGGCCGGGCAACTGCGGCTCTCCATTGCCGATACCGGACCGGGCATCCCGGCAAGCAATCTCGGACGCCTTTTCGACCCGTTTTTTACCACTAAACCGGTTGGCAAGGGCACCGGTCTGGGACTTTCGATCTGCTTTGGCATCATTCACAAGATGGGGGGCCGGATTGATGTTGAGAGCCAGGTGGGTAAAGGAACAACCTTTCATATCGTGCTGCCGTTAAGCGAACCGGCGGCCACAAGCCAAGGAGTGTGAGGAATGGCCATTGCTACCATATTGCTGGTCGACGACGAGGTTCCATTTGTGGAGACCATGATCAAGCGGCTCACCAAGCGGGAGATGGACGTGGTGCCGGCCTACGACGGCCCCGGAGCGCTTGTCAAACTCAAGGCCCAGGCCACCATCGAGGTGGTGATCCTGGACGTCAAAATGCCCGGCATGGACGGCATTGAAACCCTGGCGGAGATCAAAAAAGCCCACCCCCTGGTGGAGGTCATCATGCTGACTGGCCATGCAACCGTCGAGTCCGCCATTGAGGGGATGAAAAAAGGGGCCTTCGACTACCTGATGAAGCCCTGCGATATCGATCTGCTGGTCGGCAAAGTCACCGAGGCGGCCGCTAGAAAGCGCCGCCAGGAAGAGAAAATCATCGAAGCCCGCATCCGCGAAATTACCATCCGTCGCACGTGACGAACGTGACATGGCGCTTGCGCGGCCAAGACCCCGATACGGGGCGGGTCCCGGCCGTATCGGCGCAGCGCCCACCGGATCAAGCGCTAACCCGGTTCTACTGGCGGGACGGGCCGCTGACCGGCCAGCTGCTTTTTTTTACCATAGGCGGCCTTGATTTTGTTGACCAGGTCATTCAATTCACACGGTTTCATGAGATAGTCGAATGCCCCCAGCTCGAGTCCTTGTTTGCAGGCAGCGGCTGAACCGTGCCCCGTCAGCATGATCACCTGCATGTGGGGATCCATAATTTTGATGATTTTCAAGACCTCGATACCGTCCATATCGGCCATTTTTAAATCCAGAACCGCCACATCAAATTCATGCCGCCGCATTTTTTGCAGGGCTTGACTGCCGCTGTAGGATTTGACAACTTCAAGACCGCGTCGACTCAAGCGGTTGAACAGAACGTCGACATAGGCCGCCTCATCATCTACCAGCAGCACACGCACCGGGGGGTTGCGGTCAAGGGGGTGATCGTCCGCGGGCGGCCCGCCCGCCGTGCCAAGTGTGGTCATCGTTGCATTCCCTTCAACTATTTTTTCACCGGCAGGGTGATGGTAAACGTGGTGCCGCTGCCGGGTTGGCTCTCCACCGAGATCAAGCCGCCAAGTTGATTGACAATACCCCACGAAACGTAAAGCCCCATGCCCGTGCCGCCCCCGACCGGCTTGGTGGTGAAGAACGGCTCAAAAATCCTGGACAGGTTTTCCTTGGGGATTCCACAACCGGTGTCCTGAAGCACGATTTGAGCCTCCTCCAGGGATGCCCGCAGCGTGACGGTAATCCGGCCGCCGGCTGCGGTGGCCTGAATGGAATTGGTAAACAGGTTGAGCAACACTTGGAGCAGCCGGTAAGGATCGGTCCAGGCCCTCGGATGCGGCTCGACGCTGGTTAGGGATATGGTGATCCCCTTCAGGGTCGCCTCCGCTTCAACCAAGGCCACACACTCCTCGACCAGCTCTTTGAGGCTGACTTCGGTCAGACTGGTCGGCGCAGGCATTTCCGTAATCTGAGTTTTGACGACCTGCAGGAGTTGTTGGGTGATTTTACGTGCCCGATGAACCGCCTTGTGAATTCGGTCCAGGGCTTTTTCAAAGTCGGCCCGACGAGGAATGCCCTGCATCTCGGTTGTCGCGAGGATCTGCCGGAGCCAACCGGCCGATTCCTGGACGATGGCCAGCGGATTGTTGATTTCATGGGCCACGCCCGTCGCCATGGTTCCCAGGGCGACCAGCCGTTCAGCAACCACCATCTGCTGCTTCATGCGCTCCCTGAACGCAACTTCCTCCTTTTCAGCCTGAAAGCGCTTGATTTTATTATGGGCCTGGGTGATTTTTCGAATCAGGTGCTCGAATTCCACGGGCTTGCTGAGATAGTCAAAGGCGCCGGATTTAATCCCCGCCACACCGTCCTGCGGTTTGGCGTGGCCGGTCAGCAAGATCACTTCGATATCGGGATGACGCCGCTTGATGCGTTTGAGGGTTTCGATACCGTTCATCCCCGGCATTTTAACATCCAGGACCACGACGTCCACGGTCTCCTGGTCCAACAACCGCAGGGCTTCCTCGCCGCCTGGCGCTTCACGGGCGTGCAGGCCTCGCCGGGCCAGGCGCTTGCCGAGAATCGAACGAAACTCAACTTCGTCGTCAACCAGCAACACGGTTATGCCAGAACTGAGTTCGTGGTCGCTCACCTACGATTCACCAATCGGCAAAAAGATTAAATCCGACCGCCTCGGGGCAATCCCACTGCGCCACCGTCATTCGAACGGAGCTGGTGCGAACCGGCGTTAAATTTTGGCGCGGCGCAACAAGGTGGCGGCCTCGGCTTTGCGAATGCGTTCGATTTGATCGTGCCTGCGTTGTCTGGCCTGGTTCACCTTAGCGGTAAAAACATCAAAATCGGCTGGCTTCATCAGAAAGTCAAAGGCCCCGAGCTTCATACCCTGCACGGCCGTATCGATCGTGCCATGGCCGGTCAGCATGATCACTTCGATCAGAGGGTGGCGCTTTTTGATCGCTTGCAGCGTCTCAATGCCATCCATGCCGGGCATTTTAACATCCAGAATAATCACGTCGATTTCCGACTTTTCCAAGATTTCCAGGCACTGGCTGCCACTGTGGGCGGTCAGAACGGTCTCACCGGATTCCTTGAGCCGTAAGCTGAGCATTTCGACAAAATCCGCCTCATCATCGACCAAGAGGATGATGCTGGGTGTTTTAAACATGAAGCCCCCCCTTTCTGCGGCTGTTGATTCCAGCCCGTGACCCCCGCTATGGGGAGTAGTTGTCCGCTTGGGGTTCGGCCAAGCTGAGTGAGCCGGTCATGGTGCCGGCCATCTGGAGCAGCGCCTGAGTGATCTATGTCAAAATCCCCGCCAGGCGTCAAGATCGATGATGTTTGGCCGACTATGGCCTCGGCTGGCCCTGTGACCGCTCCGGGAAGCGCACCGGCGTTTCCTTATTTGATATTTTCCAGCTATGCGCTACAATGCGTTCATGGCACCCTACCGGTGAACCCACCGCCTTGCGTACCACCGCGATGCAAGGCCTCATCGGAGGCGGCAGGCTGGTTTATTATCCTCACCCATCATCAACCGAGGCGCAATGACCCTACGAGTGGTTGCCGCTCCCAATGCGTTTAAGGGCAGCATCAATGCCCTGCAGGCGGCGGAAGCGATGAAACAAGGCGTTTTGGCCGCCAGCCCCCGCTGCGCGGTCATCTGTGTTCCGGTGGCAGACGGCGGAGACGGCCTTACCGAGGTCATGCAGGCCGCGCTGGGCGGCAAGCTGCTCTGGGCAACGGTGGCGGGGCCACGCAAGCAGCCGGTTGCAGCACCGTTTTGTATGATTTCCTCACGCAACCTGGCTGTGGTGGAAATGGCCCGGGCCAGCGGGATGGCGCTGCTGCCCAAGACGCTGCAGGACCCGACCCGGACCACCACATTGGGCACCGGTGAGCTGATCCGGGCAGCCCTGGACGCCGGGGCCCAACAGGTCATCGTCGGAATCGGCGGCAGCGCCACCTGTGACGGGGGCATCGGCATGGCCGCGGCCCTGGGATTCCGTTTCCTTGATAAACAGGGAGCGGTGGTCGATCCGGTAGGCGGGTCTTTGGAGGCGATCGCAGCCATCGATCGACAAAACGTCGACCCACGCCTCAAGGGGCTATCCGTATTGGTGGCCTGTGACGTGACCAACCCGTTGATCGGTGAAGATGGCGCATCCGCGGTCTACGCACCCCAGAAAGGCGCAACACCCGAACAGGTCATTCGGCTTGACAACGGGTTGGCCAACCTGGCCCGGGTGATTGAGAAAGAGCTGGGCATCGCCATTGCGGATATGCCCGGTGCCGGTGCGGCCGGCGGACTGGGCGGCGGGTTGCGTGCCTTTGTCGATGCCGAACTCAAGCCGGGCATCGACCTGGTGATCGACCTGCTCAAACTCAACGAGCATATCGCCGCTGCCGATCTGGTATTGACCGGTGAGGGGCGGATTGACGGTCAGACCCGGTTTAACAAAGCGCCGGCGGGTGTGGCCCGATCGGCAAAAGCGGCCGGGGTGCCCTGTATCGCCATTTGTGGCGGAGCCGGTGACGGTATTGAAGCGCTTTATGAGATCGGTATCGATGCCGTCTTTACGATCTGCAACGGACCACAGACGCTGGCCGAGGCGATGCAGGCAGCCGCTGCGCTTCTGACCCGGCAGACCGAGCAGGTGGTCAGGGCCTTTTTGAGCGGACGTCTGAAGGGAAGTGCGGTCTAAGGGCCTCGGAAAGAAATAATTCCACATCTTGCTTGTCTGTTGGCCCGTCACCGGCGTTACATCCGCCGCCACATATCCCGATATGCGCCGACGGATGGGCCTGGGTGCCGAACCAACATCCGGCGCCATATTGTGGAATTATTTCTTTCCGCGACCCTAATAGTCTAAAAAAATCTGTTGAATTTGATCCAGGCTGCGCGGCTTCAACAGCGCCAACATCAGCAGGATGCGGGCTTTGGGTGGGTTGAGTTCATCCGCGGCGACAAACCCCATGCGGTCGTCATCGATCTCGACATTGCGGCTCACCTTGCCGGTGGGAACACGGGAACTGCGGACGATCACGATCCCCGCCTCGGCCGCTTGGGCCGCCCGCGCAAGGGTGGCCGCATTCATATTGCCGTTGCCATCGCCGGCAATCACGATTCCCCTGGCTCCCCGCCCGACGCAACAGTCGATGAGATCGGCCGGCATGTCCGCGCAGGCGTAGATGATATCCACCCGCGGCAGGGCAGGGACCCCCTCCAGCGCGAATTCGCTTTGGTAGGTGTGTTTACGAAACGGCCATCGAAAATACGCGGTCTTTCCAAAATTGACCGTCCCGATCAATCCGTTGATGGGAGACAGGAAGGTTTCCACCGAAGTGGTGTTGGTTTTGGTCAAGGAATGGGCGCCGTGGATGCGGTCGTTCATCACCACCAGCGCACCGCGGCCCGCAGCCTGCGGATCAGCAGCGACCGCAACCGCATTGAAAAGATTCAGGGGACCATCGGCACTGATGGCGGTCGGTGGGCGCATCGCCCCGGTCATGGCCACCGGCCGGCGGTTTTTTACAGTGAGGTTGAGGAAGTAGGCCGTCTCTTCCATGGTATCGGTGCCGTGGGTAACCACCACACCGTCGGCTTCGCCTTGTCCCAACAAGGTGTTTATCCGGTTGGCCAGGTCGATCATGATGCCAACGGTGATGTCCTGGGAGCCGACATTGGCCACCTGCTCCCCGTGAATGCGGGCCAGGACGTGCAAACCGGGAACGGCGGCGAGCATGGTGTCTATGGGCACCCGACCGGAGGCGTATCGGGACTGGGTCGCCGACTCGGCTGAAGCGGCGATGGTCCCGCCGGTAGCCAAAACCGCCACGCGGGGTTTGCGACCCGGACAGGGCTGGTCATTGGAAGGCTGCATCGACACCCTTTGGGGCAGCGGTTTGACCCGGCCGGCCCGATTGTTGAATTGTTAACGGGTTGGGCGTTTGTTCTATCGATTAACCGCCCCAAAAACAAGCCGGATCAACGGTCAACGGGTTTTATCCCGCCAGATAGATGGCGATGGCTGCCGGCCTTGCGGTCAAACGAAGCAGAAGGGGTCCTTGTCCGCACAGATATTCAAACCCAGACTGTGAACGATGGCCGGGCAGCCCCGACAGACCGGGTTGAGTCGACAGGTGCGGCACGCCGCGCTGCCGGCGCGATAGCGTTCGCCCAGAGCGCTGTGATAAATATCGTACAGGCTCTGGTCTGCCACATGGCCCAGGGGTGAGGGGAACTTTCTGCAGGCGTGCACTTCGCCGTCAGGCAACAAGGCCAGAAAGTTGAATGCCGCCCCGCAACCATATCCAGCGCAACCGCCAGAAACGGCAACCCCCCGCTCGCGGCGGACAATGTTAATCAGGTTCTCCTTGAGCCCCATTTTTGGGTTGGCGGCCGCCGCAGCCTCGTATGCCCGTAAAAACAATTCAAAGGCGTTCTTTTCCGGCATTTGGAGGCGGGCCCCTTCTCCCACCGTGGAGAGGCGGTTGAACGTGAAATGATCGGCGCGGTCTTTGAGCAGTTCCGCCAGGGGCAGCACCTGGTCCAGGTTTTCCCGCGTCAGGGTCAGCATTACCATTGAAAAAATGCCCAACCCCCTCAGTTCCTGCAAAAAAGCGAGCGATCGCTTGAAGTGGCCCATTCCTCGAATATCGTCGTTGTGTGCCCCCAGGCCCTCTAGGCTGATCTGATAGAAAAGGGGTCTGGCAATTGGCAGCAGTCGCTCGATGCGCGCCACGGGCATGGGGTTGCCCAAGATGGCGACACCGAAACCGCATTGCGCCGCAGCCTGGTAAACCTTCTCGAAGTGCGGGTAGAGCATCGGATTCCCGCCGGTGAAGGTCACCTGCCCCCGCACCTGCATACGGCGGCAAAAATCGTATAAATCATCCAGAATGGACAGGGCCCGGTCCAGGCCAAGGGATTCCCGGTCGCTGCGGTCATAGCAGTGCTTGCAGTGGAGGTCGCAAGCCTGGGTGATATGCCACTGCAAGGTGAAGATCTCCGCCGCAAGATACGGTGCAAAGGAGGGGTCCAGCTTTTCCAACGCCGGCAGCACCCGTCGGATCCGACTGGGAGGGCATAACAGCAGGCCATTGGCGATGGCGCGGTCAATGGCGGCCTGGATGTCGCCAAGAGCCACCCGACCCAGCATCGCCGCTGCTTTGAGATCAATCTGCTCTACAATGAGTTTCAGTGCCAGCAGGTCGGCATCGACGGCTTCTCGAAGCAGCAGCTTTTCGGTTTTGGGGTGTCGCCAGGCCATCACGTGTGCCGGTTCGTTGAGCGGCGCCACTGGGGCGGCATCCGATCGGATGAGGGCCGGCAGGTTTCGCCAACCCACAGAAACCAGGCTGAGGGTTGGATTGACCATGATGGTCTGAACCGCCCGGTTTGAATCCAGGGCTGACTTTTTCTTCTGATGCAGCATCCACTCCAGGCGGGCCAGGTCGCCGACGTAACCCGGCAGGCCCAAGGATTCGGTCAGACCCGCCAGGGTTTCGGCGAAGGATTCCAGCTTGGCATCTCCACCCATTGCCGCCTGCACCCTGCCCCAGGATCGACTCCCGAGGGTGCGACGGCAAGTGGAAAAGATTGCTTCAAGCGGGTGCAGAGATAAGCAATTCAATGGTTGTCGGTTTAGGGTCACGGTAATAAATTTTTCCGCAAAATGGCGCCGGACGTTGGTTCGTCACCCAGGCACATCCGTCGGCGCATACCGCGATCGGTGTCGATGGATGCAGCGCCGCTGACGGGCAAGAAGACAAGCAAGATGTGGAATAATTTTTTGCCGGGGCCCTTACCCGCATAGGGTGGGTTGAGATCAAGGCCTGCTGACTTCAGTCACGCAACCTGCGTGAGGCGGAATCAGCTTCAGCCGCTTTTACCAGGTGCTTTCTTTGTTTCACTGTCGGTGCCACCGGCACCTGAAACACCGCCACTTCAACCACTCGCGGAGCCGCCGGCCCCAGCTTTATCGCCGCTTCAGGCGCTTTTGCCGGATGCACAGCTGTTCAGGGTGAAGGTGGAGCCCGTGATCAGACCGGCGATGCAAAAACCGGCCAGGATCTTCTTCAGGTCTGCTACATCCATAGTTGCCTCCTGCGATGTTGAAAGTAAGCCATCCATTTGCCCTGGGGCGGGAACCCAAAAAGGGTAGGTCGGGAGAAAGCATTGGTATAGGAAATTTCTATGAACAGACTGCTTACGATAGCTAAGAGATATCAGTGGGGTGGTCGGATGTCAATTCAAAGGTTGACAAAGTTGACGGCACGTAAATAGCTTTTGAAAAAAATTGAATGGTTTATCATTTTGGCGGCTCAAACGAACCTAGCCCCTATTCATGCTTTTGAATCCTAAAGATACCAAAATGGGAAACGCTCAACTTAGTTTAAGCAACGTCACGGTTATCACCCGCCTAAAAGAAGGCGCTATGATGGGCCCGCCACTTCAGATTGAGGCAGGAGGTGACGATAAAGGATTCAGGAATCGGTTGCCGAGGCACGGACGGGTCCGTCACCGTCCCGTCATAGCGGCTCCGCGGTCCGGGCAAAGCCTGGATCGGAGGGGCTGTCGGCTTTGTCGGAGCTCGGGACCGCGCCTGTAAAACAATCCATGACCTGCCGCTATGGACCCTATGGAGGCAACGACATTTCATGGCTTTATCGTTGATCGATGAGTTGTTGAACGGAGACAGCAAAGAGATCCGAGACCTTGCCAACAACGAGGCCGTGCTGGTCGGTTTTCTGACGCTGATCAAGGGCATCGATACGCTGCCGGACATGTCCACCCGCTTTTACGAAGATTCGCGAAGCCTTTTCCAGCGCACCGCTTCCGGACAGCCCCTCGAAGCGCTGATGAAGACCCTTTCCCAGTTTTTCGGCCCGGCGGCCAAAGCTCCGGGCAAGAGCCTTTCGGTTGCTCTGCGCTTTGACCCCACCGTAAAGCACCTGGGGGGAATTCGCAAAGATCAGGTCCTTTTCCTCAAGAAACTCAAAACCGGATCCTTTTACGGCGCCTTGTGGCCCTGGCAACAGGAACCCGGCAAAATTGAAGTCCACCTGGGATTCTGCTCCCCGAGCATGCACCAAACGGACTACAGCCGGCTCGAGATCCTGGTCAATCGGTTTCTGTGCCAGAAAAAGATCCAAACCATCTCCGATGTGGGCGGTCAAATCCACGGCATCAGCCTGCCATCATTTCTTCAAATGTCCGAAATGGAAGGCGCAACCTACACCCTGAAGGTAACTAGCGGCCATCGTAGCGGTTATCTCCACCTCAATGCGGGCAGCCTCATCGCCGCCCAGGTTGAAGGCTGGACGGGCAACGAAGCCGCTTATCGGATCATCAGCTGGGATCGCGCAGCCATTCAGATCGAAACGGCCGACCCCGACCAAGTCAGAGAAATTCACGACCCCCTTATGCATGTCATGATGGAGAGCCTGAAAATCAAAGATGAGGCCGGCCCTGAAGCGCCGCCTCCCAGGCTCCAGGAGCCGGCAGCTCCCACCAGGGTCAAGCAGCAGCCGGCGGTGGCGGCGGGCCGGGTAGCGGATAAAAAAGTGCGGCCGGTGACCCGTAAAGCCGCGAAAGCTGACCGGCCGGTCGTCAAGGCGTCCGCTGATGATGGGGTTGACCAGGCAGCGGCGATCGAGGGTCTGGTCAGTGTGCCTTTTGAAAAAGCAACCGATCGTTCGGTTGGCAAACAGAATCAGATGAGCCGGCCCCTTAAACTGCTCATCGTTCTGGGTGCGGTAATCATCATGGCCAGCGTTTCGCTGGTCAGTGGTGCACTGCTGGAAAAGCGGCAGGTCAATCGACGTTATGACCAACTGATGGCCGATCTGGCCGTCACTCAAGCCCCCGACGCCCAGATCGTCCTGCTGATGCACTACCTCAAAGCGAATCCCCAAAACGGCCACCGTTTGGAACTGGAAGCCCGATTGGCCGACATCCATACCGAGCTCGAAAGGCGCGATTACGAAAATATCATTTTGGACGTCAGCCGCCTGCCTGTCGATGGCGCATACGAAAACAAAGCCCTCTCCCTTTACACCGCGTTTTTAACCAAATATCCCAACAGTGCCTATGCCAAACCGATCAATCAGGCGATTCAAGGCATCCGCCAATTATTGGGGACCGCCTATTTTGAGGAGTTGCATCGGGTATCGGCCACCGATTACCTGGCCCGGCACGCCGCCTATCGCAGCTACCTGGAGCAGTTCCCCCAGGGAGCGGAGCGGGAGGCCGTCGAGCGAATGATCGTCGGTCTGGCCCAGGAATATTTTCAGGCCATCCAAAAGCAGACCGCCGCCTGCGACACCCAAACCAATTGGGACGACTGCATCGCCCATTGCGACCGGTTTCTGGCCACCTTTTCAGATCAAACCGGGGTTGAATCGGTCAGGCGGCTGCGATCCGAGCTTCAAGACAAGCGCGAACTCCTGGAATTGACAGCCACCGCGGCCCAAGTGGCCGACGACACCGCCAAAGCTAAGCGGATCTTCAGCGACTACCTCGAAAAACGGCCCGAAACCACCCAGCGGGAGGCCATCGTCCAGCGCATCCATGCCTTGAACGCCGAGATTGCCAAACAAGCGGCCTGGGAGCAAACCGCGGCCTACGCCATCAATCCCGCCAACGACATTTTCAGCCGAATCCAACGCTTGAATCAATTCCTGGAAAACCACGCCTCAGGGCCCAACAGCCTCCCGGCCACTAACTTGCGGGCACGACTCGAACCGGAGCTTCAGGAGGCCCTGCGTGCTCGACAGGCGGACGAGGCGCGTCGCCGGGAACTGGCCCGGCAAGAGGCGGAACAAACCCGCCGGGCCAATGAAGCCAGGCGTATTCAACGGCTTTGGGATCAGACCGCCAGGCAGCTTCAGCCACTGGAAGCCCGCTTTGTCGACCACCGGGACGGCACGGTAACCGACCGGTTTACCGGGCTGACCTGGAGCCTGTTGGATTCGCATCTGGATCTCGGACGCTGCATCTCCTACGAACAGGCCCGGAAATATGTTCAGGGAACAACTACCGGGGGGCATTCTGATTGGCGCCTTCCCACGGCCGGTGAACTGGCCACGCTCTACAAAAACAGCCCCTTTTTCCCGGGGAGCGGCGCCGAGTGGTACTGGACCTCGGAAACATTCGCCCGCGGGTTTCACCGGGTCGTGGATGTGGTGACCGCGGTGCCGGAAACCGTGTTCAGCCGCAGTTCCAAGACCGAGGAGAGTTGCGGTGCCGTCCGCGCCGTCCGCAGATAACCGCAAAAACTGCTTTTTCGATGGCCACCGTGAGCCCGCCACTAAAACCGCAGGGGTTGAGATGCTGCCCTATGGCGCCGCCACCATTTATTGATTGAAAAAAATTCTATTTGCGTTTATATAAAGCTTCATTTTTCCAACGATAAGATCCCAGAAAAAAATTGAGGAGGGGGAAGCGTATGCGTAGCCTATCGTTTGTGGGGGCGGTGTTGCTCATCGGTATTGCGGCCTTGAGCCTTATCGGGACCACGGTTGCCGGGGATGAAGAGATGTGCGTTCCCATGGGGACCATCGTTCTGAGGCCGCCCAGCTCGGTGGATGCCCAGCGAGCCGCCGTAGAATTCCAGCATGGCCGCCACATGGTCCTGGCCTGCACCAGTTGTCACCACACCTGGGAAGGAGCGGAACCGATCAGCGGCTGCATGGCCGCCGGTTGCCACGACCTTGACGCCCCGCCCAGAAAAGCCGACTCGACAGCCATCGACCAGGAACAGGCCTTTCGATACTACAAAGACGCCTTCCATGGCCAGTGCATCGGCTGCCACCGCACCATGCAGCAGGAAATCCAGCAGATGGCCGCTTCCCTAAACCGGATGGACGGCAAATTGCCGGCCACCGGTCCCACCGGCTGCATCGGATGCCACCCCAAAGATTGACGCGGCCCTAGCGGGCAGGCGCAGCGGTTCGAGAATAAAAAACCCCTCTGATCAGAGGGGTTTTCAGACGTCCCCGGGATCCTTCCACCCGCGATTCCCAACGATCAAAAAAGAGCGCCGGCAGGAAAAACGCCGACCAAAGGCGCGGTGAGGCCTGTCTGGTCCGGCATGGTCAGCTGGAAGGGTGAATTTCAGTCGTTTTTGAGAATGCCCCGCTCAAAAAGGTCGAACGCCATGGCCAAAGTCGATTTCAGGTAGTCCTTGTCCGGGCTGATGATCTTCTTGCTCGCCTCCCACAGGACCACCCCTGAAAACATAGACCAAAAGATATCGGCCAGGGCCACGGGGTGACGATCATCAAACACGCCTTGTTCAATCCCCGCTTCAAAAATCTTGGATATGGCCCCGATTGATTTCCGGGAGAGCGTCTTGATCTCTTCCAGAAGCGACTCGGACAAGTTTTTCAGGGTTTCGCTGGATTGAAGGTGAAACATGTTGATGATGATCAGCGGGTCAAAATCATAGACATCGTACATGGCTTCCATCAGCGCACGCAGCTTCTGCCGGGGGGAGAGGGTGGTTTCCTTGTTGACGTGGACAACCCGGATGTGAAGGAACTGGAGAATGCGCAGCGAAAGGGATGCGTAAAGCTCTTCCTTGTTTTTAAAATAGAGATAGAGGGTGCCGGGGCTCAGCTCCGCCTCCCTGGCAATGTCCTCCATGGTTGCCTTGTTGAATCCGTTCTCGGAGAATACCCGCTTGGCGGCGACGATTATCTGCTGCCGCCGCCGCTCCTTTTCCCTCTCCTTGCGTTCCTGGATGCCCATCATGCACGTGCTCTCTGAATGTGATTTATAAACAGAATGAGTCTACATTGAATCGTTCTGGGAGGTCAAGCGGAAACGACAACCGGTTGCAGTCACCCCATCCGCGCTGGTCGCGATTCGTGCCTTGGTGCCGAACCAGAATCCGGCGCCATGGTGTGGAATTATTTTTTACCGCGACCCTAACCCATGAAGACGGAAAGGGCATTGCTTCGCGCGTCAACGCGCTGGATGGTCACCTGGACCAGATCTTCGGGCTTCAAATCGATGCCGCTGGATTGGGGCAGAAGGCATTCGATCATGTAAGCCGTCAGTAAAACAGTGTACGCATTTCGCCGGCGCTGGAGCACGATCGCCTCCTCCTTCTCCCCAATGCGCCGTTCCAGGTGTTTGAGCAGCCAGTAGCGGTTGCGGCGAAACTGAATCCGCCCGACATCGGCCATGGGTTGGGCCAGTTGCTCGATGATCGCTTCGATCTCCGGTTGGCTATAGGCCGTTTCCAGACCCAGTGCTGCCCGAAGCTGACGTTGGGTGACCAAATCAACGTATTTCCGGATGGGCGAGGTGGCGGTGACATAGGAATCCAGGCCCAGCCCCCAGTGTCGATCCGGCTCGGAACGCAGGGCCAAGCGGTTGAGCAGTTTGCGCTGCATCCAGTTCTGGAACAGGGTGCCACTGCCATTTTTCAGAATACGATCCTTGGGCTTGGGTTGAGAGCGGAAAACGGCCGGGATCTTTTTTTCAGCCAGGAAACGGGCCGACAGCCAGTTGGAAAGAATCATCATTTCAGCGATCAGCATACGACCGGGACTATCGCGGTTCACCCGGTTGACAACCGGAAACCCGCTTTCATCCAGCCAAACGGTGATTTCAGGCAGCGTGATCTGGATGGCACCCTGGCTGAGGCGTTTTTCCCTGAATCGCGTGGCGATCTGATAAAGGGCTCCCAGCGGCTCCCCCCCCTCGGCGTTGCTGTTGGCTTCGAAGTAGCTGATTTGTTGGTCCACCCGGATGATGGAGGGGAAAATGTCGTAGCTGATGATATCACCGCCGAAACTGATTTTAACCATGGTACTGATGGCCGGCCGGATGTGATCCTTGATCAGGCTCAAGCGGTTTTCCGCCAAAAGCGGCGGGGCCATGGAGATCCGGTGATCGGGCATGTAAATGGAACTGCCACGCAACCGCGCCTCGCGATCCAGCAGGTCTCCTTTTTGGATGGTCTCGGCCACGTCGGAGATATGGATCCCCACGAGGAAATGATCATCCCGAGCTTCAATACTCAGGGCATCATCGAAATCCAGGGTGGACTGGCCATCAATGGTAAAGGTGGTCAGGCGGGTCAGATCCACCCGCCCATGCTGCTTCAACCCACCCAGGGTCGCCACCGGCGCGGCCTGGGCCAGCTCGAGAATCGGCTGCGAAAATGCCGTGGGAATATTGTAGCGCAGCAAGTCCACGTTTTCATCCGATCTCCACTCCCCGACGACAACCAGATGATGGAAAAGGGCGTCGGCTGATCGGATCCCGGCCTTGTCCATGATCGCCCGCACCGTATCGAAGTGCCGGCTCTCTTTCTCAAAGAGGTAAACGGATTTAAACATATCCAACAGTTCTGCGTGTCGGGTCGGGAGGGCAACCGAGGTTGGCGACTGGATCGCCCGCATCCAGGCCGCACCCGACTCGACGATCTCTTTGAGACGAGTGGCTTTTTCCTCCACAGCAATGATGGCTGCCACCGCTTCTTCGGTGTGGGGGAAAAAGCGGTCCGGCTTGAATTTGAAATAGCGCCGGCTCTTAAACAGGGCACGAACCACCCCTGATTGGTGATTGTCGTCCGCGGCTCCCGGGAAACACAGTCCCGTCATGGTTTCCAGGTCAATCCATACCTGCTCCTGATTGAGGACCTCCCAAAGGGTTTGGATGTCCACCGCATCGGCGATGGCACTTCGTTTTCTGGACAGGTCCCGCAGCGACGCTACCAGTCGGGCTCTTCCCACAGATAGGTCCAACCGCGCCCGACCCCGGTAGGACAGTCGGTTGGCAGACACGGTGATCTCACGGTCGTGTTCGGTCAGCAGCCGCAGCTGCTGGTTGCCCCTTTCCGTCACAACGGCAGCGATTATTTTGTGATCGTCGATATATTCTACGATTTCGCCTGATTCCATGGTCGCTTGTATTAGCAATCCCCATGCTGAAAGTCAACTTACGGACCCGATTTGGCAAACGGCCATTGACTTCGTGATACCAAGCAAAGAGGGCGGCAGAAAAGGTTCTGCCGCCCTCTTGAACCGGCTTTGCACGGGTGGTTTTAATGAATAAGTCTGAACCAATCGGTTGTCACGGCGCCGACAATGAGCCGGCTAGCGGCTGTTTGACAATTGTTCCGGCGTCACAACGGGCCCGAATCGATCCTTTAGCGCAACCAGCCCCTCACGCTGCTCCCGAAGCACCTCAAACAGACGTCCGGGAATATTTTCCTCCTTGCCATAGGCAGCGATCTGCAGATCGATCCGGGCCAGTATGTGGTCCACATAGAGAGAAAACTGGCGATCGTACAGATCCTGGGAGTAAGCCTTGTCGATGAGATCCTTGAAAAGGGTTTTCACGTCTTCGTAGCGCGGAATAAAGCCAATGGGTGTTTCGACGGCCTCCAGGCGGCCATGAACCCGGTGTTCCAGCCAACCCAACCAGACTTTGACATCTTTTTTCTCACCCAGAAGGCTGTTGCCGTTGCCTCCCCTGGCCTCATGGGTAAGAAAATAGTTCAGCCCGGCCAAGATCGGCCGTCTACCGTCGGCAATGGCCGCATTCCCAAAAAAATCGAACTGCGCGCTCATGTAATCACCCAGCGCACCGGGAATGAAGGGCGCGTTGGCCCACGGTGCCCGCTTCACCCCGGAGGCGCCCACTTCCGTCGCCGTGGCCGCCGACACGATGCAGGCGCCGATAACGACCCCGTGATCTGCGTTCTTGGCTGCCCAGACTGGCGGCATGGTGTCACTGTCGCGGCCGCTATAGGTAACCACCCGGATTTCGACACCTTCCGGGGCCTCAGCCATCTCCGAAAAGTTGTCCAGGGCCGAGGAGGCGATCGTGCAGCGCGCATTGGGGTGGGAGATGGGAATAGCTTTGCCGCGAGCATCCTTCAGACCCTTCTTCCAGGGGCCTTGGAAATTGCGCCCCCGGGTCGGCTGGGATTCCCCATTTCCGCTCCAGTGGGGAATCCCATTCTCGTCAACGAGCACGTTGGACCAGATCACCTCGGATCCGGCATTCCTCAGCCGGTCCATTAGCATGGGATCGCCCTCCCAATTGACATCCTCGACGATGCCAAAGATGCCACATTCCGGATTGATGGCCCGCACGCTCCCGTGGTCGTCAATCCACATCTGGGCCAGGTCGTCCCCCACAAAATGGTTGCCGGCCATGGCCGTGGTGGTTTTGCCGCATCCCGACGGTGCGGCGCCTGCGACCCAAGTCACTCGGCCGTCGGGACCGTCGATGCCGGTAATGAACATATGCTCAGCCAACACCCTGCCGTTACCCTCGTAAACCGCCCTGTCCACGGAAAACCGGTGGTTACCCTTCTTCAGCAGCAGGGTGTTGCCGGCGTAGGTACAGTTGAACGAGTAGGTGGTGCGGTGACTGCGGTCCATGAAAACCCGGGCGTTGGGCAGGTCTTCGGGCCGATTGAGACCTTCGCTGTGAATGTTGGTGAAAAAATGGCCCAAACGGCTCACCTCTTTTTCGAAATCGGCAAATGCGTTGCGGTAAAGGATTTCGGCACTGTGACAAACATAGGCAGAGCTGGTGATCTCTAAGGCGGGGTTGGATGCCGCCGCACCCACAGGGCCCCGCATGTAAAACCCCACCACCATGGTGGCGCCGCTCATGATGCCGGCCATTTTTTCACCGACCTGAACCAGCGCATCAGCTCTAAGGATCTTATTGGCCAGGGAGTTGATCTCCTCACCGGGATTGGCGATGTAAAACGTGCGATCGATGATCCGCCCCTGCTCCTCCTTGAGATCGTAATGGATGGTGTGCCCGGCCATGGGCAGCACCGCTTCTTCGCCCTTGTTGAGAGCCAGTTGGCGGATAAACTGACGATCCGCTTCTGACCCCGTATTGACATAAACCCGTGCGGGGTTGCACATGGCGATGGCGTTGGCAATTTTTATAATAATCTCGGGTTGTTTAATTTTCCGCAGGCGGGACCGCTGAGTTGGGTCGAGGCGTTCTTCAAATAGCGCCTGGGCCTGTTCAACGCTGCGAATGCCTCCCAGCTCTTTGACAATGTCAATCCCCTCATTTTTTTTCAACATGTAAGCCACCCCTTTTCAACTGTATGAAACGCACTCAACGAGGCGACACAGCCGGACCGGCAGGGCCGAATCGCTTTCCCTTTGAACCTGAACCCCTTTGCCAGGCCCTTGACGACAATGGCACTTTTCCGGCTTCCACTAGCGGTTACCCGGTGGAACCAACATTTTACCCTCCCGGCTCCGGCAACCGATCGTCTGCGGTTCAGGCATATGGCGGTCAATCCATTTGAGAACCTTTTCAAATTCCTCCTGAAGCGTCTGAAGCGCTTTTCCGCGATGGCTGATCCGATTTTTTTCGGCCATGGTCAACTGGGCAAAGGTCCGTTTGAGCGGTGGAAAGTAAAAAACCGGGTCATAACCGAACCCGCCGGTTCCAGCGGCGGTAGGGGCGATGGTTCCTTCGCAGCGACCTTCATAGGTCAGTGCCGGTCCGCCAGGCACGGCCAGGGAGACAACGCATTCAAATGCAGCGGATCGATCGGTCCGGTATTCCAGCGCCTTTAGCAGTTTGCTGCAACACTGGGCGTCAGTGGCATCGGGCCCGGCATAGCGCGCACTGTGGACACCGGGCGCCCCGTCAAGGGCCGCCACCACCAGACCGGAGTCGTCCGAAAGAGCCGGATAACCCAGGACCCGGGCCGTGAAGCTGGCCTTTTTGTATGCGTTTTCCTCAAAGGTCTGGCCGTCCTCGACCACCTCCGGGATCGGGCCGAAATCATCCAGGTTTTTGATGGTAATCGGGAAGGCGTCGAGGAGGCTCTGAATCTCGACCGTCTTTCCCCGGTTGCGCGTGGCAATAACCAGTATGGTGTCTCTTTTCATGTTTGGATGAATTCCCTGGGAAACCGCCCGGCCGGTTCTACCACAAAGGCCGATAAACATCCAGAAATAATCGACTAACCGATACGACTCACTGGATCGAAAGGATTGATCGCTTCCCAACGACCCGATGACAATCCCTTGGTTCGTGATTAGATTGTGCTCGGTAGACCGGATCTAGTTTTTCATCCCCCGGGGCCGATGTGCCACAGGGGTCGCCGGTCATCGGGGCGGTTTTTAAATGATCCGAAACCCTAAGAATCCCATCTGGTGCGGGGGTGCCATTTCCCCGCAGGAGGTTGCCATGTCCGATAAAACAACCGACGTCCGTAAAACGGACAGCAAACGTCAAAAGAGTCGCAGCGATCGCGCCGTCGCCGATAACTGTGGTTGTTTTTACGTTGTCGATGCCTGCGGCTGCCGGGTGATTGATCCGTGCGGCTGTTACGTCAGCCAGTGCTGTTGTTAGCAGAATTTGACAACGAAGAACCCTTTTTATCCACAGGGGGGGTGGCCAAATCGGCAAACCCCCCTGTGTTTTTAAGGAATCAGTACGGTGCTGCCGGTGGTTCGGCGTGACTCAAGGTCCCGGTGGGCTTGGGCTGCGTCCTCAAGGGCGTACGTTTGGCCGATGGTCACCCGCACCGCACCCTTTTCGACCACGGCGAAAAGATCGTTGGCGTGCGCCAATAGGTCTTCCCGACTGGCGGTGTAGGCCATCAGGCTGGGCCGGGTCAGAAAGAGGGAGCCTTTTGCCGCCAATACCCCGATATCCACCGGTGCTATCGCGCCCGATGCCTGCCCGAAGGAAACCATGGTACCCATGGGTCTGAGACAATCCAGGGATTGCATGAAAGTAGCCTGGCCCACACTGTCATAGACCACGTCCACACCCCGTCCACCGGTTATCGCTTTCACACGCTCAGCAAAATCGATTTCCCGGTACAAGATCGTGTGATGGCAGCCATGTTTTTCAGCCAGCCTGGCTTTTTCGACCGAACCGACGGTTCCAATCACCTCGGCGCCCAGGTAAGCAGCCCACTGCGAGACGATCGCACCCACACCCCCGGCGGCCGCGTGAATCAGGATGCGATCACCGCGCTTGACCGGGTAGCATCCGAAAAGCAGGTATCTGGCCGTCATCCCCCGCAACATCATGCCCGCCGCCGCGTGGGTGGAGATTCCCTGCGGAAGCAGGACCAGCCGGTGCGCCGGGATACAGCGTACCTGAGCGTAGGCCCCCGGCGGAATCCCGGCATAACCCACCCGGTCTCCGGGCTTGAAGCCGGAGACATCGGCCCCTACCGCCTCGACCACCCCGGCGCCTTCCAGGCCCAACACGGCCGGAAGCTCAGGCAGGGGATAGAGCCCGGTACGATGGTAAACGTCGATGAAATTGAGCCCGACGGCCTCCTGACGCAACCGCACCGCACCCGGGCCCGGCAAGCCGGGGTCGTAATCTTCCCATTTCAGGACGGTCGGGTCACCCGTTGCATGAATGATAACTGCTTTGGACATGGCTGATTCCTTTGTTAGACCGTAAACCCTAATCGAGCAGTTGTCGAGCCGGCTGCAGCACCAAAACTCAGGCTGGAACGATGAAATCGTTCCGGATGACCTGGTACAACTCCTCACCGATAGCAATACCCAGATCGATAAATTGGGGGCCATATCGCCGGCCGGTTGGCGATCGAAAGGTACCGCGGACCTTTTTTAGCAGGGCCATGCCTTTGGGGTAATGGTCCAAAAAAGCCTCCAGCGTCGGGTTCCAGAAACCCACCATGTACCAGATCGTATCGCTGAAATTGTCAGGCCCCCAACGGAACTTATCTGCATCGTACAGGCAGTCGGAGATCATCCGGGCCTGGTGCGCCGGCAAACGCACCAAACGGGCAAAGGCTTCGTGATTGCGAATCGCCGCACAGACCCAGGCGACCTCCTCGGGCATCAATGGGTAGGTGCTGAGGATATCGCGTGCCGTCTCCGCCCCCTTTTCAGCGTGAGACACCTCTTTGCGGCAGATGTCGTGCAGCAATCCCGCGAACTGGGCCAGCAGCAGGTTTCGCCAGATATTGGGTTCAGTATGGCTGGCCAGCCGGCTCTCGATAATGACCAGCGCACCCGCGTCAATGGCCACCTTTTCCACGTGACCCATTCCGTGACCCAAATCATTGTCCAAACATCCGGTTATGTCCTGTCGCAGGCGGATGATGGAACCCTCGGAATGAAAAAACCGCTTGGAGATCTTGACCTCGGACCGATGGTCTCCATAAAAAGCAGGGCGGGGATAACGGGCAACAATTCTGCGGGCGATGTCACGAATTTTCAGGTAAACAGGGTCCATCGGCAGGCACCGCGGCAATGGATGCGGACATTGTGAAAAAAAACCGGCCTCACGGTGACGGTGAAACCGGCGGCAAATCATCGTGATCATCGTCCAGGCAGGGAGAGCAAGCCGGAACGTTGAGGCAGTCGCACCACCCCGCGCCCGATGGCGCGCCACAAGGCATTGGAGGCCTGAAGGCCCGTCGATCTCCGCTGTGTCACCCCCCGCCGCTTGTCATCGGCCGGCAATCGGCCGGCTAAACATCCATGGCCAGGCCAAAGGGGTTGCCACAAACCTTCCAGCTGCCATCCTCTTTGATCAGTTCCAGGGTTTCTTCAAAGGTGTGGGTCCGGCCCAGGCCGAACAATTTGGCGACGTGGGCGTATACCGGATTGATTTGGGTGCGGCGCTTTCCTTTGACTTGGATGGTGGCGGATTCCCCGTCCTGCGCCAAAGTGGTGGTCTCCACATGGTAGATCATCTGTCTGACCATGCCGACTTCAAACCCCCGATTCCTGGCCTGATCACGCATGGCATGCAGATGGGCGTCGGCGGCCGATTCGCCATCAGCGCTCAGTTGGCCGCACAGATACCGCCCCATCTCAGCATCCAGACGAAAAAATGCCTTCGAAAAGTCGATGGCCGTTCCCGTGGCGGTTGGTCTGCCGTCTGCGAAAACAAACACCACCTGGAGAGAGACCGCCAGAATCACCACCAGTATCCACGACGAGCGGTTGCTACGGTTTGCCATGCTCAGCGCCTCCTTGCAGGTTCATCCCGGCAACATGTCACTTGCATGACCCGGCCTGGATTACCGTGTAATTACAGGGGATGGGTTGAAACGGTTAGTCACAGCCAATACCATGGACGCCATCATTTAACAAGCCCTATGTGGCTCCCGTGATGCGCTTATTAACACAACCTTGAACCAGCGGCCCTTCCAGGATACCCGGAAATAACGGTCGCCAGCGGTGCCATCTTCAACGGTTGGCATTGCCCCTGCCCCTACCCCCGCACCCCTTGTTTTTGAGAGCAAATCAGGCTATCTAAATGCGGCCGAACACCATCCACCCCACCTGCGGCGTTCCGGGACCGGCTTTCAGACAATCTAATTCAGGAAAGGACAGAACTCATGACCACCCACGAAACCATTGAATTTGATGTCCTTTTTGTCGGCGGTGGCCCCGCCAACCTGGCCGGCGCCATCCGGCTGATGCAACTGGCCGCGGACCAGGGCCGTGAGCTGGAAGTCGCACTGATCGACAAGGGTTCGGCCATCGGTTCGCATGCCATCAGCGGGGCGGTGATGAATCCCATTGCCATCGCCGAACTCTTTCCGGACTATCTGGGGCAAGGATTTCCCGTTGAGCGGACCGTACGCGGCGATGGTTTTTTTTTCTTGACCAAAAAACACAGTTTGAAAATGCCGCTGGTGCCACGCCAGATGCACAACAGCGGCTTTCCCATCGTCAGCCTCTCCCGTGTGTGCCGCTGGCTGGGGGAAAAGGCGGAGGCCCTGGGGATCAACATCTTCCCCGGGTTCAGCGGCAAAGAGATTCTGCTGGCCGCTGACGGGGTCACGGTAACGGGCGTGCGCACCGGCGACAAAGGCACAGACAAGGAAGGCAAGCCCAAGCCCAATTTCGAGCCGGGTATCGACCTGCTGGCCAAGGTTACGGTGCTGGGGGAAGGTGCCCGGGGCAGCCTTACCAAAGCGTTGGCCGACAAACTGCCCATCCGTTCCGGCCGGCTGTTCGAGGTGTTCGAAACGGGTATCAAAGAGGTGATCCAGCTGCCCGAAAACAACTTTTTCAGCGGCAGCCCCTTCAACGACATCCACACCATGGGATTTCCCCTCAACCTGGATACGCCGGGCGGCGGGTTTGTCTATGAAATGGCCCACAACCGCATCGCTTTGGGTTTTTTGGTTGGGTTGGGCTACGACAACCCCTCGCTGGATCTTTATGACACCTTCATGCGCTTCAAGCAGCATCCGATGATTCAGAAGATCATTCGGGGAGGAAAGGTAATGGAACAGGGTGCCCGCGCCGTGTCGACGGGGGGTTGGTTTACGATGCCGCAACTGGCCGTTGATGGTGCCCTCTTCACAGGAAACGGTGCCGCCTTGCACAGCACCCCGGCCATCAAAGGCATCCACCTGGCCATGAAATCGGGCATACTGGCGGCCGAGACCATCATGGAAGCGCTGGCTGGCGGCAGCACCAACCGCCAGGCGCTTGAAAGCTACGGCCGGCGTCTGACGGCCAGCTGGGCCGGCGCAGAACTGCGGGAGGGGCGGAATTTCGCCCAGGCGCTGGCCAAGAAAGGGCCGGTCAAATGGATCCACCTGGCCGCCCAGTACCTATCCAGGGGCAGGGGCCTGGTCGACCGCCTGCCCTCTGAGGATGACGCCACCACCCTCAAACCGATCTCAGGTCAGGCGGCCACCCTGGCCGCTGCTGAAGGCACGACCCGACCGGCCAAGGATGACCCCGCCATGGTCGACAAGCTGACCGGCGTCTACCTCTCCGGAACCCTGCATCGCGAAGACCAGCCCAGCCATATTCTGGTCCATGACCAGCAGGTGTGCGTCGAAACCTGTTACCCCACTTACGGCTGCCCCTGCACCCGGTTCTGTCCCGGCGATGTCTACGAAATGGATCCAATAAAAGACGGCAGCGGCATCAACGGTATCAAACTGAATTTTACAAACTGCCTGCATTGCAAGACCTGCGATGTCAAGGACCCCTTTCACAACGTCACCTGGACCTGCCCAGAGGGGGGTGAGGGACCAACCTACAAACAGGTGTGACCGGTTTTCAGATGCCTGGCTGCACACACGTATCGCCAGGGTGGCGTCAATCCTTCGGCCCAGGATAAGGGCCTCGGAAAGAAATAATTCCACATCTTGCTTGTCTGTTGGCCCGTCACCGGCGTTACATCCGCCGCCACATATCCCGATATGCGCCGACGGATGTGCCTGGGTGCCGAACCAAAATCCGGCGCCATATTGTGGAATTATTTCTTTCCGCGACCCTAACCTGACACCGCTCTCAATTGGTGTGGGTATATCGGTTTACAGAATTGCCAGCAGACCGTAAATCGATTCCTGACGGGTATAAAAATCGGACATGATGCGGTTGACATCCAGTTCGCTCAGGCCCAACTGCCGGCACACCCGGTCATAGTGACGATAGTTGTCGCTGAAAAGGTCAGCGTTCATTGCCGACAGGCTACACATGCTGTCGGCCAGGTAGACCATGGCCGTCTCTTGGGGAATCAGCGCCAGGTCATCGACCAGATGATGGTTCTGAATGGTCGATGTCAGTTCAGCGCTGAAACGCCAATTGGCCGCTATCCGACCGCCGAGAAGGGCATGATCGATACCCAATACCTGCCGTTCGGCCGCCACCAGCCAAACCTGGTCCGCTTGCATGACCTGACGAATCCGACCCACAACCGCACGCATATGGCGGTCCATTACTAACACACCGATATCTTTAAGTAATGCTGCCGTGAACACCAGGTGTTTGATTGAGGGATCCACGGCATCGGCAACGGCGCTGGCCATCAAGGCGCAGGCGACGGACTGTTTCCACAACTGACCCTCCGCCAAGCCGTAGCCGTCATAGGCGGACTTGAACGATTCGGTGACGCTGTCGAGAAGCACGATTTCAACCACCCGCTTGAGACCCAGCAGCACCACGGCATCGCGAACCGAATTGACTTTCTTTTTGAATCCGAATGCGGCTGAGTTGGCCAGCTTCAAAAGATTGGCGGTCACCACCGGTTCATAAAGGATCAGGTCGGTTATTTCAGAGACCGGGACGTCGGGGTCGTCAACCAGTTCCATCAGCTGGTGAATAACCTGAGGCACCGGCTTGATCCGCTCGCTCTCCTTCAGCAACTGCTCTAGTGACAGCATCATCGGCCTCTCTTGGTGGTTAGTGTCCATCTATAAACGGTTATTTCGCCCGACGTCTGCGCTATGCTCAAAATTTTATCCTCGCAATATTCAATGGGACGATTCCAGCACTTCCATGAAGGCGTCGATGCGGGTTTCGATCTGGCTCTCGGAAAAATGGCGGGCATCGGTCATATCCGCCTCGATCACCAGGCAGGGAATGCCGCAGCGCTGTTGAACCAGTCGCTGGATGTCGTATTGCCCCAAACTGTACGGCTTACAGCTTCTGTTGGAGTGAATCACCATCCCGTGGGCGCTGTACTTGTCCAGCATGGCCATCACCATCTCGGCCATCTGATCGGTTCCCAGGTTAATGTACACGCGCTGGTACGCCTGGGCCATGGAGCCCAGAAAATCATTTTCATCCAAATAGTCGAGTGTTCCACACCACGACGAGGTGTAGGTATCCGCCACCAGGCAGGCAGCGTGGGCGGCAAATTTTTGCGCTAGCCAGCGGGTGCGGTACCAGATCGGCAGGTTGTCCCACAACAAACGGTGGCGTTCACCGGGCACGGCGGCAATGCCGTCGGCCACCCGAGTCTTCAGTTCCTCGAGCAGTTCCGTGTAGTAATCAACAACGATTGGGGTGCCGCGCAGGGTGACGATCAGGGCCAGGTGAAAAAAGGCATCGAAGGCGCTCATGGGGGCCGGGCGGTGGACAGTGGTTTCAAGCACCTGCTGCCAGAGCCGCTGGCCCGCCACAGAGAGGCGGCCCACCTCAGCCAACCGGTCGAAGTCAAAAGGCCTTTTGCAATGGGCGCCTAAGAAAGTGACGTACTCGTCCAGTTGGGCACGCACATAGGCCTGGGCCTCGGCGGTAAATTCGGTGTGGTTGACCGGCGTGTCAAGGATGAAGAGCGGCACCTTGAAATAGCGGGCCTGAACCTCGTACCACTTGAGCACCGTGCCACAGATATTGTTGCAGCACACCAGCATGTCGGGCCGTGGCAGCCCGCCGATGGGGCCTCCGTCAACGCTGGCGCAGGCGATGTCGGCCCGGGCATACGAGCACAGGTCACCGGAGTAACCCATCGCTGCGGCTTTTTCACACAGATCGGCACCCATCTTGGCCGCACCGATCATCGCCCCATGGTTTTCGGGGTAGACCGGAATCACATCCATGGCAATCAATGGCTCCACCGGGCCCCCGCTAGTGATCCAGGCCACTTGTTTTCCGGTCTGACCGGCGGTCTTGGCATCGATGTAGTAATGGGTCATGATATCCTTCAAACGCTTGACCGACCTCATTTTGCGGTTTTGCTTCTCAGGATCCAGCGGCTGGTCGGCAGGGGTCATGCCAATCTCTCCTGTGGATGGCGGCCGACGCCGGCCGCCAGGGGCTGTTGCGGGTCAGGAAAAGGCGGATCGTCCGGTCAGAGCATTTCCATGAAGGCCTCACAGCGCGTCCTGAATTGCTCCTGGGCCTCGGTGGGTTCTTCCAATTCCATCAGCAAACTGGGAATGTTTGCGGCGTCCAATCTGGATTTGAGATAGGGGTGGTCGAAGGCGTGCGGGTCGCAGAACTTGAGCAAAAGAAAAATGACCCCCTGAGAGCGCGATTGCCTTGCCTGACGGACCAGATCGTCGCCGCGGCTGGTCATGCCGGCATGTTTGGCCGGACAGACAGCCCGGCGAAGATAGCGCTCGGCGATGGCATCCACGGGGTCGCCGCCCTCGGCGACCACGCCTCTTAATCCCCGCAATCCGGTGCACAAGTCATCCCCCACGACCGCCCCACCGGCCCCTTCGATCACCCCATAGAGATCGGGCAGGTTGCTGCAGACCCCGCCGGAAAGAAAGATGCGCTTGCCAGTTTTGGAGCCGGGTTCGGCGCGACACTCCAGATCCAGAACCACCCGGTTCAGGTGGTTCAGAAAATCGCGGCGATCCATGAAGGTGGCTGCCCGCAGGATGGCATGCAGGTCCCTGCCGGGGATCAACCCGGGACAATCGGCCCGCAAGGTATCGATCCGCTGCATGGCTGACCGGATTTGGTTGCAGATGGCGATGGCCCCACGCAGATCGCCATCGCTGATGGATGCCGCCAATACCGCTTCCAGGTCGCTTCTGGCTTTTTGCATCACCGCCACCATGTAGTTTCGGGAGCTGGGGGTGGTGAGCTTGGCCGGAAGCCCCACATCCAGATGAAAGCCCATGTTGACATTCATCCGCCAGATGTCCGAGAGCCGCCGAATGGAATCGCAGGTGTGGGGAAAAAGGGCGCCATCGATAAAATCCAGCTTGCCGCTCAAGGCATCGTCAAGGGCGCAACGAACCACGCCACAGCTATAGGTCTGCAGATGGGCATCGGAAAGGGCGGTGTTGCCGCTGCCGGCGACAAGACGAAACCCCAATGCGCCGCCGGCCAGAATCAGCTCTTCGGGCGCATAGGCGCAAAGGGTGCCGATCACCTTGCCACCCCGCTTTTTTTTCCATCGGCGGGCATAGGCCCCGGGATCGGCGCAGATATCGTGAATCGACTCGATTGCTCCCATTTTAAACTGGACTCCGATCATCTGATTGTCTAAAGTGCCTACTACCGATCGATAGTCAGCATGTCAACCAACGGAACCGCCCCATGCCGGATACATCCTTCTCGACCATGCTTGAAGCGGCCAAGGGGGCTTCGCCAACGACCCTGCTTCAACTCACCCCGGACTGGATGCAGGGAAGAGCCGGGTTCGGCGGGATTTTGGGCGCACTGGCCTTGCAATCCATGCGCAGCCATGTCCCAGCAACGCGCAAGGTGCGCAGCCTGCTGATTTCGTTTGTGGGGCCGGTCACGGCCGGCGACTTTGCAATCCACACCCAGCTGCTGCGATCGGGCAAAGCGGTAACCCAGGTGCAGGCCAATCTGATTCAACATGGCGCGGTTTGCTGCGCGGCACTGGCCAGCTTCGGCGGTGACCGGCCATCCGCCGTCCAGGTCGAACCCGCACCCCGCCCGGCGATGCCCGCCCCGGACAAGGCCCTCGAACTGCCGTACATCGAGGGGCTGACCCCGTCCTTCACACGCCATTTTGTCTTCCGCTGGGCGCTGGGTGAGTTGCCCTTCACCGGCAAGGGCGGCCGCGAGATCGGTGGGTGGATTCAATTTCGCGAACGCAGCGATTGTCTCACCGAAGAGTGGCTGGTGGCTCTGGCCGATGCCTGGCCGACCCCGGTGCTGTCCATGCTGACAGCCCCTGCTGCAGCCAGTTCCTTGACTTGGGAGATGGGGTTTGTTCACCTGGGTCGTCCGGTTTGCGTTGAAAATGCGTGGTGGTGTTATCGGTCGACGGTCGACAGCGCGGAACAGGGCTATGTTCATGAGCGGGGCGCCATTTGGGACCCCCAAGGGCGCCTGGCTGCCTTTAGCCGGCAAACATCGACGGTGTTTGCTTGACCGGCAGGTCAAAAAGACCCATGGCGGAGTGCCACTTTTTGAAACATCTGGGCCAGACCGGCGCCCAATGAAAACAGGGAACCGATATCCAGATTGCGATCGGCGGTTTCGTCGAAGAAAAGATTGAGACTGGAGTCAAGGCCCTCGTCCGGACGCCAGTAGCAGATCATCATTGGCACCTTGGGCAGGGGATGCAGCACCACCGAGATGTCGGCTTGAAATTGCGGGCTGACCTGCCGACCGCAGAACAGGTGCACCAGGTCGTCGAACAGGTCGGTGGTGGAATCCGCGACCCGCTTCATCGCCTCTTCGCAACGCTTCTGAAACAGCGCATAGCGATCCCGGCCGTTTTTTAATTCGCGGAAGGAGACCCACTGGCCGGTGGGGGCAAGGCCTTTGCCGTTGAGCACATAATCGAAAAAGGGCGCCGTCACCCAGGGGTTGACGTGGATCTCCGCGTAAAGGTTGCCCCGGGTATCGACGCTGAAACGCTTGCCCATGATTTTAAGGGTCAAGCGGCCGTTTTCGAACCGACCGCCGGTTCTTGCCGCCGCCGCAGCAAGATCGAGAGCGACGATTTTCGCTTTCATCGCCTCGAGCAAAGCTTCGCGATTCTCCCCGAGGGGGTTCAACTCGACGGGGTCGTCGCAAAAGCGTTCAACAACGTCGCACCCCAGCCGGGGGCATTGGTCGATTTTTTTCTGCCCCCGCAACACCGCGCCGGCAAAGGCCAGGCAGGTCTTTTCACCACACTCCCGACAATTGGACTGGTCGAGCAGTTGAAAAACCTCCATGGCGTTTCTCGGTGTCGGCATGCACAACCTCCCAGATTTCGTCTCAGGGCCTATTGCCCACCCGCCGCCGCCCCTTCCGGCATGGGCGGCACCAGCAAGGATGGGTCCAGGTGCGTTTCAAACCAATTCATGCCCCAGTGCAGGTGGGGGCCGGTAACGCGCCCGGTGGCGCCCACCTGAGCGATGAGATCGCCCTGCTGGACCCGGTCACCCGTTTTGACCAGAATTTTGTGCAGGTGCATATAGACCGTGGAAAGGCCGTGGCCGTGGTCAAGGATCAGGGTGCCGCCGGAAAAGAACAGGTCATCATGGGCAAGGGTGACCCTTCCGTCTGCCGGCGCCTGGATCGGCGTGCCCGTAGGAGCGGCGATATCTACGCCGTAATGGGGCCGACGGGGTTGGCCGTTCAGGATGCGCTGGCTGCCGAACACACCGCTGATCCGTCCGGTTACCGGCCAGATGAAGGTTTGCGAGAAATCGGTCCGGGGGTCATCCTGCTCGCGGGCCTTTTGGACCAAGGCGGCCTCTTGCCCGATGCGCACCAGATCTTCGGGTGATGGGCTGACCGTGCGCGGCGGCAAGCCGTCAATACGCTGAACTTGCCAGGTGCGGGCTTTGATTTGGATGGGGTGCGTTTCAACCGTTCCACCGGGTCGCCTTAGATCGATCGACATCTCGGGTGGTGCATCCCGGGAAAAGCCGATCACAAAAAGACCGTGGGGGGAGACGCGGATCGCTTTGCCTTGGAAATGGACGGTTGAACCGGGTTCGAGGCGACCAATGGCCATCCCGCCTTGAACCAGCTTTCCATCCAGTGTCAATGCCGGGACCGAAACCGGCAAACAAAGCGCGGCGATGGTTAGGCCGACGATGACACGAAGCATAGACCACATGTTGCAAAACCTGAATCGTTGGGTTGCAGCATTCCTTTCACCGCTATCATACACAATCAGCACCCTTTATGGAAGGGCTGAAACCGGGGGCAGGCGCCAGACCGGCTCCTGCGCGGGTGCCGGGGGCGGCCCGAGCGCAGGCAACACGCCCCAGCCACAACATCCCGAAAGGGGGCCGGAATGGAAAACCATGCCTGGCCCCAAGCCTTGGGAGGCCTTTTCAGGGCGTTGGCACGCCGGCCCTTTTTTGCCGTTTGACCTGGCTGGCTTTGAAGCGGTTCAGGGCCACGGCACTGCCGAAAATCAGGCCTCCGCCAACCCAGAACCGCCAGGTGGCCGGATC
>JAWOIA010000071.1:0-43143 GCA_046484885.1 Desulfosarcina sp.
AGGCCGAGGGCGGCCCGGGTTGGCTCGACGCGAAGATCGTCGAGGCACTGGATACCAACCTGACCATGGTGTCGCGCGTGCGCGAGACGTTCGTGACCAAGGGGCAAAGAGATGCTCAACATTCGCAATGCCATCAAAATCCTCAACGACAAGGATGTGGTCGTCAGCAAAAAGCAAGCCTCCCTTGAGACCATTGAGGATATCTGCATCGGCCGGCTGGATCTGCATTTCAGCGCCGCGGATATCGACGAGCTGGCCCGCGAGGGAGTCGCCGCACTGGAAAACTGCTACCTGCCGGGGGTCCAGGAGAGCCTGATGCTGTTCGCCGACCTCTTGAGACTAACGCCGGCGCCCCCGGCCTTTGCGCTCGAGCACCATGACAGCTACGGTCAGGTGGGTCGGACCCCCGGCGGTGAGACCGCCTTCGGTCCCCTGGTGATTTTCAGCCGGATTCACAATTCCCTGGCCTGGTTGGCGTGCACGCTGGGCAGCCAGGAGCCGGAACGCCTGGAGCGGCTCAAGGCCGTGGCCGCGGGTGAGGCCCCGGCGGAGGCTTACGGGCCGGCGGTTTTCGAGCTGATGAGATCCAGGGTGCTGGATGCCGCTGGCGAGACCTAACCCCATCCGAGCGCACGGCCCGCCCGTGCCAGGCTGATCCTTTGGGTTGTTCCTGAACGGTGCCTTCTTTCCAGGTCGGTGCGGTGCGGCTTGTCTTTCCAGCCTAGTTTCTATTCATAAGAACAGATAGCCCTTGACACGCGCATTCAAACTTTTTAAACAGGCGGATGCGCCGGCTGGGCCGATTGAGGGTCGTGAAAGCCGTCAGGTCCTTTTTGGGGTAATGAGGAAAACCGATGAAGCTGAAGGAATTTCCCAGCCGGGAGAATTTTCTGGACCTGGCCCAAACCGCCACCGTCATCCCGGTTTGCCGGGAAATCCTGGCGGACATGGAGACGCCGGTATCCCTGCTGAAAAAGTGCTACCACGGAGACGGCCGGACGCCGCAGACACCGATCTTCCTGCTGGAGAGCGTGTCCGGGGGCGAAAAATGGGGGCGTTACAGCTTTTTGGGAACCTCGGCCCGGACCCACCTCAGGGTCTTTGCCGACCAGGTGACCATAACCGAGCAGGGATCCGAGGCGGTGATCCCCCACGGCGGTGACCCCCTGGCGGTGTTGAAAGCCTTTATGAGTCGGTTTCGGCCGGCGGAAATGGCCGATCTGCCACGGTTCTGGGGCGGCCTGGTCGGGTACCTCACCTATGAAATGGTCTCCTTTTTCGAACGGATTCCCAATCGACTGCCGCCGGATATCCCCCTGGCCCACTTCATCGTTTGCGATGAGATGATTGTTTTCGACAACATTCGCAACACCATGACCGGTGTGGCCATCGCTTTCATCGGCGAGCCGCCGGATGCCGCGGCGGCCTACGACATCGCCCAGGCGCGCCTGCGGGACCTTCAGCGACGCATGGCCGCCCGGGTCGGCGATCCGCTGCCAACCCAGCCCCAGGCCCCCAGCGTCCTGGCGCCGCGGCTTTCGGCGGCCGCCTTCCGATCCCAGGTCGCCACCGTCAAAGACCATATCCGACAGGGTGATGTAATCCAGGCGGTCCTCTCGCAGCCGTTTCAGTGCCCGGCGCCCGGCGACCTTCTCGCGCTCTACCGCGCCCAGCGTTACATCAACCCGTCGCCCTATCTTTACTTTTTGCATTTCGATGAGATGGCCCTGGTCGGCTCTTCACCGGAAACCATGGTGCGCTTGGAAAACCGGGTGGCGACCCTGCGGCCCATCGCCGGTACTCGACCCCGGGGCGTCGGTGAACAGGCTGACCGCGCTCTGGCGTCGGAACTGCTGGCCGATGCGAAAGAGCGTGCCGAGCACCTGATGCTGGTGGATCTGGGTCGCAACGACCTGGGCCGCGTCGCCCGGACCGGCACCGTGCAAGTCACGGACCTGATGGTCGTCGAACGCTATTCCCACGTTATGCACCTGGTTTCCAATATCAGCTGCGATCTGGACGACCCTTACGATGCCTGGGACCTGCTGCGGGCTTCCTTTCCTGCCGGCACCCTTTCCGGCGCACCCAAAGTGCGGGCGATGCAGATTATCGATCAGCTCGAAAAGAGCCCTCGGGGGCCTTACGGCGGCGCCGTCGGTTACATCTCCTTCAGCGGCAACATGGATCTGGCCATCACCATCCGCACCGCCTGCATTCAAGACGCTACTCTGACCGTGCGGGCCGGCGCCGGCATCGTGGCCGACTCCGATCCTGAAAGTGAACGCCTGGAGACCGTCAACAAGGCCATGGCCATTCAACGGGCGCTGGAGCTTACCGCGCAGGCGGTGGAGGCGGGCCCATGATCCTGATGATCGACAACTATGACTCCTTCACCTACAACCTGGTTCAGCACCTCAAACAGATTGGCGCAGCGGTCACGGTGAAGCGCAACGATGCCCTCAGCCTGGATCAGATTGCTGCCATGGCTCCCCGGGCGATCGTGATCTCGCCGGGTCCGGGTCGCCCGGATGCGGCGGGCGTGTCGCTGGATGCGGTGCGGCGGTTTTCCGGTGCCATTCCCATACTGGGGGTCTGCCTGGGCCACCAGGCCGTCGGCCAGGCTTTTGGTGGCCGGGTGGTCGCCGCCCGGCGTCTGATGCATGGCAAGACCTCCACCGTCACCGCCGACGGCAAGGGCATTTTTGCCGGCATCAAACAGCCCTTTCAGGCCATGCGCTATCACAGCCTGGCAGTGGAGCAGGAGAGCCTTCCCGACACCCTTGAGGTGACCGCTCGGGCGGAAGATGGAGAGATCATGGGGCTTAGGCACCGCCTGCATCTGACGGAGGGAATTCAGTTCCATCCCGAGTCGATCATGACTCCGCTTGGAAAGCGGCTGTTGCGCAATTTTTTTAAAATGACGGCTTTGTGAGCGGGGTTAAAAGAAGAACGGTCAACGAAAGGAGAGCCGCGGTCATGTTCAAAACGCACCTGGCAGCCATTATCGGCCGCACCGATTTGAGCCAGTCCCAGATGGCGCAGATGATGACTGATGTTTTCGATGGCCAGACCACCGATGCCCAGGTGGGTGCCATGATGGCGGCCCTGGCCACCAAAGGCGAAACCGTGGAGGAGTTGTCCGGCGCAGCCCGGGCCATGCGCCAAAAAGCCTATCGCATCCAGGTGGCCGCCACGCCGGTGGTGGACACCTGCGGTACCGGCGGCGACGGGCTCAAAACCTTCAACATCTCCACCACCACCGCCTTTGTGGTGGCCGGCTGTGGGGTGACCGTGGCCAAGCACGGCAATCGCAGCGTATCGTCCCAGTGCGGCAGCGCCGATGTGCTGGAGTGTCTGGGGGTTAAGTTGGACACCGATCCGGAGGTGGTGGAGGAGGCGGTGCGGGAGATCGGCGTCGGTTTTCTGTACGCCCCCCTCTACCACAGTGCCATGCGCCACGCCGCCAGGGCGCGCAAGGAGGTAGGTTTGCCCAGCATTTTCAACCTCCTGGGGCCGTTGACCAATCCGGCCGGTGCCCATTGTCAGCTATTGGGCGTCTTTGCGCCCCAGCTCACCGAAATGTTCGCCCAAGCCCTGCGCTTGCTCGGTGCCCACAGCGCCTTCGTGGTTCACGGCCACGACGGCTTGGATGAACTGTCGGTCTGTGCCCCCAGCCGGGTTTCGCAGCTCGAAAATGATCAGATCCGCACCTATGACATCAGTCCGGAGCCGTTTTTCGGGCGGCTGGCCGCGCCGGAGGCCTTGACCGGAGGCGACCCGGAACGGAACGCGGCCATTACCCGTGCGATCCTGGGCGGGGAGCCGGGTCCTCGGCGCGATGTGGTTTTGCTCAACGCGGCGGCTGCCCTGGTGGCTTGCCGCCAAGCGCTGGACTTGCAGGCCGGCATTCATTTGGCTGCAGGGGCTATCGACAGTGGCGCCGCCATGGCTAAACTGGAGGCCCTGATACAATACACCCAAGACAACGGATAGGATCTGAACGCATGCCGCCCGACTTTCTGGCAACGGTGGTTAAACAAAAAAAGCGTGAGGTTGCAGCGGCCAGAAAGGCGATCCCCCAGGACCGGCTGGCTGAGCTGGCTCGGCAGCGGTCCGATTTCCGTCCCTTCTGGGAGCCCCTCTCCCGGCCGGGCCCCGCCGGGGTGAACATCATCGCCGAAATCAAGCGCGCCTCACCCTCCAGGGGCGATATCCGCCCGGACCTGGATGCCGGCCGAACGGCGGCCCAATATGAAAGCGGCGGCGCGGTAGCCGTGTCGGTGCTCACTGACCGGACCTATTTCAAGGGCAGCCTGGATGACCTCGCAGCCGCGCGATCCGCCTGCAGCCTGCCGCTGTTGCGCAAGGAGTTCATTATCAGCCGCTATCAGGTATATGAGGCGGCGGCAGCCGGTGCCGATGCCATTTTGCTGATCGCGCGCCTATTGAACCTGGAAAAGCTGGAGCAGCTTTACGCCCTCGGTCGCCAGCTCGGCATGGCCGCCTTGGTTGAGATCCACACGCCCGAGGATGCCCGCAAGGCCGTCGCTTGCGGCGCCCGGCTGGTGGGGATCAACAACCGCAACCTGGCAACCTTGGAAACCGATATCACTCGGTCGGTGGAGCTGGTTTCGCTGCTGGCCCCGGGGCAGATAGCCGTGGCGGCTTCCGGTATTTCGGGTCCGGCCGACATTCAATCCAATTGCGCGGCCGGGATCTTCAATTTTCTGGTGGGGGAGAGCATCGTCCGCTCCGATGACCCGGTGCGGTATATCCGCCGCTTGACCACCGGCACATCTCCGGCTCACTCAAGTGGAGACGGCGCCGCGTGAGCGATGGGGCGATTACTCAGCGGCCGGTTCCTGCGGTGAAGATCTGTGGGTTGACCCAGCCGCAGCAGGCCGCCCGCTGTGCCCGCCTGGGGGCCGCTGCCATCGGCCTGGTCTTTTTCCCACCCAGCCCGCGCCATGTCTCCCCGGACCAGGCCCGGGCCGTGGTGGCGGTGCTGCCCCAGACGGTGGCGGCCGTGGGTGTCTTTGTCAATGCCGACTTTGCTTGCATCATGGCGCGGGTTGAAGGCTGCGGCCTCTCGATGGTACAGCTGCACGGCCGGGAATCACCGGATTTGGTGGCACGGTTGCAGGCTGAAGGGGTGCGGGTGATCAAAGCGTTGTTTGTGGACGGCCGGCCCGGTCTGGAGGATGCCCGGGCTTTTAAGGCCGACGCCTTTTTGGTCGAGTGTGCCCGGGGGCCGCTTCCCGGTGGCAATGCCCTGGCCTGGGACTGGGCCGCGGCCCGAACCTTTGGCGGCCGTCACCCCCTGGTGCTCGCCGGCGGCTTGCGGCCGGACAATGTGCGTGCTGCTATTGCCGCCGCCCTTCCGGCGGCCGTTGATGTCAGCTCCGGCGTCGAGGCTGCCCCTGGGCGCAAGGATGGGGCCAAGGTCGCGCAGCTGCTGCAAGCCGTTCTCGCAAGCGGGGATCCCTATGCCGGCAGGCGGATTCAGCGGCTCTTTTTCCCCCGAACGCCTCACCCGGCCAAACCGTCGCTTATCAGCGCAACCGTCAAGGAGCAGGAGCAATGAAATACATCGGAGCCCACGTCAGTGCCGCTGGCGGTGTGGAGAACGCACCCCTCAACGCCCAGAAAATCGGTGCCACGGCCTTTGCCCTTTTTACCAAAAACCAGCGCCAGTGGTCGGCCAAACCCTTGACGGATGAATCCATCCGTCGGTTCAAGCAGAACTGCCAGCGCGCCGGCTACACCCCGGATCAAATCCTGCCCCACGACAGCTACCTCATCAACCTGGGCCATCCCGAGGCGACGGGGCTGGAGAAATCACGCGCGGCCTTTATCGATGAATTCAGCCGCTGTGAGCAGCTGGGGTTGAAATACTTGAACTTTCACCCGGGCAGCCACCTCAACCAGATCTCCGAAATGGAATGTCTGGCCCGGATCGCGGAGTCTGTCAACCTCGCCGTGGAGCAGACCCCCACCGTAATCGCCGTCATCGAAAACACCGCCGGCCAGGGAACCAACCTGGGACACCGCTTCGAACACCTGGCCGCCATTATCGACGGCATCAAAGACCACTCCCGGGTGGGCGTCTGCCTGGACACCTGCCACAGCTTCTCAGCGGGGTATGACCTGGTCTCCGGGGAGGGCTACGAAATGACCCTGGAACGCTTCGATGCCTTGGTGGGGTTCTCTTTTCTCAAGGGGTTGCATCTAAACGACGGGAAGAAGCCGATGGGCAGTCGGGTGGACCGGCATGCCAGCCTGGGCGAGGGGACCCTGGGGCTGGAGACCTTTCGCATGATCATGAACGACCCGCGCTTCGACGGCATTCCCATGATTCTGGAGACCCCTGACGAAGATCGCTGGGCCCAGGAGATCCGCATGCTGATCGAGATGGTGCAACCGTGACCCGTAAACGGTGAGCGCGCAGCGGTGTTCCAGAGAAAGCGGCGGCCAGGGTCGGACCCGTCTTATAACATATCTCCCAGCTCTTCCTTCGATGCGACCAGGTTCAGGCGTCGTAATGCATCCATCCTGCCATTTTTCCAATCCGATCCCCATTGTCTCTCGAAATCGGGTGCCAGCCGTTCAAACCACGCTCGCGAGGTACCCCTGTTGTCTTCCTTGGCCAACAATACATCCAACAGGTAGGTGGTGATATCGATCATTCTTTCTTTGGGCAGATAGCAGTAGGCGCCGTTGCCGATGGATTTTTCAAGGTGGGCCGGGGTGAGGGCATGGGCCGTTAGCATCAATGCGGGGATCCCTTTGGACTCGGCTATATTGAGCAGGTCATAGCCATTGACGCCCATGATATCCAGGATCGCCGCATCATACTGGTTGTTGGTGAGGAGCTGCTTGGCGGACTCGAAATCGGTAGCGGTTTCAACGCTACACATATCTAAAAACTCAACCAATGTTTCCAAAACATCGGGTTCATCGTCCACTGCCAGTATCTTTTTGCCTATCAACCTGTCACTCATGTTCCCCCCTCCTTATTTGATCACCTAACTTGTTGAAAGACAGGCGCGCCCGCTGTTTTTCCCATTGCGATCATCTTAGGGCAAAGGGGCAAAAACGGCCCAGCCGCGAAAAACGGATGCGCCTTTTTGAGAATCGTTGCGGTTGAAGACAGAATACCGAAATAGACCGGACTGCAATGCTTCTGACACTGTCTTGCGCCAGGCACCCGCAGCGAGCGACGAAGAAGACGGTAAGGGACGGTTGAGATGCGTGAAGAGCCCGTTCAGGGTGAAACTCTGCAAAGTGATCGGCCCAGTGTCCGTGCAGCCGGTGTTACCAATCCGTATACGATACCACTAATGTAACCACCGCAGTTTGTCAACAGTGAAAGGCGCTTGACCCCAGCCCGCCGACCCTCAATCCATGGACCCGTCGTCCCCGGGGCCCAACGGTCCCCGTTGAACCGCCCCCGGGCCGAAGCGTTCGGCAATGCGGTCCATGACCCGATCCACTTTCTCCCAGCCCTGATCTTTGCGTGCGAGGGTTGGGAAGAGGCAGGCCTGCTGCGGGGCGGTGTCGGCAATCAGGGTCGATGCGCCGACGCCGATCAACCGCACCGCTTTTTTCAGCGGCTGACGGTCCAGCAGGGTCGTGGCGGTGCGGTAGATCGTTTCCGACGACTGGCTGGGGTGCTGCAAGGTGGCGCTGCGGACGTGGCAGCTGAAATCGGTGTATTTGAGCTTCAAGCGGATGGTCCGGGCCACCCATCCCTGCCGGCGCAGCTGGCGGCCGACCTCCTGGCTCTGGGTCAGCAGATGTCGGTTGAGCTGTTCCCGGTCGCGCGTGTCGGCGGTCAGTGTCCGTTCGGTGGAGATCGATTTGGCGGGAGCGTGGGGGGTGACGGTGTTATCGTCGCGCCCGTGGGCCAGGTCTATCAGGCGCCGGCCGAACTTGCCCATGCGATCCAGCAGCAGGGACGGCGGGATCGTCCGGATCGCTCCCAGGGTGGTGACGCCCAACTGCCGGAGCTGCTGAAGGGCCCGAGGGCCGACGCCGGCCACCTTTTCCACCGGCAGGGTGTCGATGAAGCGGCTGACGGCCTCCGGGTCGACCAGGGTCAGCCCATCGGGCTTGTTCATGTCTGAAGCGATCTTGGCAAGGAATTTCAGGGGTGCCGCGCCGATGGAGCAGGTCAGGGCCGTCGCCTCCCGAATCTCGTTCTTGATGGCCTGGGCCATGGTTGCGGGCGAGCCGCCCAGGCGGCGGCACCCGCTCACATCCAGGTATGCCTCATCAATGGATACCTGTTCAACGACCGGAGAGTAGCGCCCCAGGATTGCCATGACCGTTCGGGAAACCTGGCGGTAACGCTCCCGGCGAGGGGGCATGACGATCAGTCCGGGGCAGCGTTGCCGGGCCATGAAGAGGGGCATGGCGCTGTGGATGCCGAATCGGCGGGCCTCGTAGCTGGCTGCGGCCACCACTCCGCGGTCTAGATCGCCGCCTACGACCAGGGCTTTGCCTTTCAGAGCCGGATGGTCCAGCTGCTCCACCGCGGCGAAAAAGGCGTCCATGTCGATGTGCAGGATCATGTCGCTACGTTAGCGCTGCCGGGCACTCCTGGCAAGAGCTATTCCCGCCCGTCGCGCTGACATCGCTCCCGCTTGCCCCAGCGCAAGGAAAACAGCGGGATGGTTTTTCGGATTGGCAAAGGTTACAAAAATGTTGTACGTAATAGCCCATTGCCGATGCGGTGACGGAACACACAAGCAAGGCCAGCAGACATGAAGATGAAAGCCATTCAACAGGTCACCCTCTTTTACGAGATATCCAATGCCCTCAACGAGCATCTGGACTTGAGAAAGTCCATGTACAAGGTGCTGGACATTCTCTCTACCACCATGAAGATGGAGCGTGGGACCATTTCGATTCTCAACCCCCTCAGGGACGAGATCAGCATCGAGGTGGCCCACAGTCTCTCCCAAAGCGCCATGGAGCGGGTCAAATACAAGCTGGGTGAAGGGATCATCGGCCGGGTGATCGAAACCGGAGAGGCCGTGGCCATTCCAAAAATCAGCCAGGAGCCCCTGTTTTTGAACCGCACCGCCTCGCGTCAGATCAAGGGCATGGGAGAGATCTCGTTTATCTGTGTGCCGGTGCAAAAGGGCAATCGGGTGGTGGGCGCCTTGAGCGTGGATCGGGCTTACGATCCGGATTACTCTTTGGATGAGGGGACTAAACTGCTCTCCGTGGTGGCCACCATGCTGGCTCAGCACGCCATTAACCTCGAAACCATTCAGTTGGAAAAAGAGGCCCTGCGGGAAGAGAACAAGCGCCTAAGAGACGAACTGGAAAACAAATACCGCATCACCAACATCATTGGCAACAGCAACAAGATGCGCGAAGTCTACCAGATGATCAGCCAGGTGTCGCGCAGCAACGCCACTGTGCTGATCCGCGGTGAGAGCGGCACCGGCAAAGAATTGGTGGCCAACTCCATTCACTACAATTCCACCCGCTCCAAAGGGCCCTTCGTTAAGGTCAACTGCGCGGCCATTCCCAACAACCTGATCGAGAGCGAGTTGTTCGGCCATGAAAAGGGGGCTTTCACCGGGGCGGTAAAGCAGAAGCCGGGGCGCTTCGAACTGGCCCACAAGGGCACCATTTTCCTGGATGAGATCGGCAGCATCGAGCTCGATGTCCAGGTGCGCCTGCTGCGGGTTCTGCAGGAGCGGGAGTTCGAGCGTGTGGGCGGCCATCAGACCATCAAGGTGGACGTGCGCATCATTGCCGCTACCAACAAGAACCTGGAGCAGGCCGTGGAGGAAAACACCTTCCGGGGCGATCTCTACTATCGCTTGAACGTGTTCCCAATTTACATGCCGCCTCTGCGCGAGCGCAAGACCGACATTCTGTTGCTGGCGGATTATTTTCTCGAAAAGTACGCCGATGAGAATGCCAGAGCGGTCAAGCGGCTCTCGACACCGGCCATCGACATGCTCATGGCTTACCACTGGCCCGGGAATGTACGCGAGCTGGAGAACTGCATTGAGCGCGCCGTGCTGCTCTGCGAAGAGGGTGCCATTCACAGCTACCACCTGCCCCCTACACTGCAGACGGGCAAGGAGAGCGACACCCTGCCGGCGCTATCCCTGGAGGAGGCTGTGGACGCCCTAGAGAAGGAGATGATTATCGATGCCTTGAAAAACACCCGGGGCAATATCACCCTGGCTGCGGACATCCTTAAGACCACGGTGCGTAAATTCGCCTATAAAGCCAGAAAATTAGGGGTCAATTACCGCATCTATCGCTAGTCGGGTCAATCGACTTCAAGAAGGTGCGTTCGCATTGGTGCGGATGCGGCTGATCATCACGGCTTCACCGCGAAGGGCATCGGCCAGATGACGGTTGATGTCCCCTCTTAGGGCATGAATCTGGCCGGTGCCTTTGGACCGATCCACCAGCCAGATGACGTACATTTTTTCGAGGTTTGCGGTCGTATCGGTCAGGACCAGCGCCAAGCGGTCATGAGCCAGCTCCAGAGCCTCGGCCTGGGAGGCGATGATCACCTCCTGGTTGGGAAATCGGTTGCCGATGCGTTTAAGGCGGTTGAGTTCGGCCTTCATCATAACCAGGATGTCGTCCAGCTGGATCAAGTTGTGGTACAGGGCGGTGGAGACTTGGTCGTGGGTGAACCGGATCAGATCGGGCTGGACCTTTGTGGAAGCCAGGCGCATTCGCAACGGTTCTTTTTTACTGTGCTGGTGGTAAGCCCAGAACCCCCCGCCGCCGACCAGGGCCAGAACCAGCAACAGGGCGATGACGATGCCCTGGGCGCCGCCGGTGGTGCTGCACAGCGGGTTTTGGCGATGATTGGGTTGGACGGCCATGATGCTTCGCAGTGACGGTTACGTGTGTCTCCAACGGATGCTGACTGGAATTATCGGCCGGCAGCCGAAAATCTGTACCTTTTTTTGGGATGCGATGCCTTGAACCCTTGTCCAATTCAACGGTTGGTTATATCATTTTAAAAAATTTGAGCATAATGCAGATATCGGGCGAAATAACCGTTTATGGATGGACACGCGTTAATCAGAGGAGCCTTCCATGCGCGTGGCACTGACCATCGCCGGGTCCGATTCATCGGGCGGGGCTGGCATTCAGGCGGATTTGAAAACCTTCCAGGCGTTAGGGGTCTACGGCATGAGTGCCGTGACCGCCGTGACCGTCCAGAACACGCGTCAGGTGTATGCCATTCAGCCGATGCGGCCTGAGATCGTGCGGGGTCAGATCGCCTGCCTGTTTGATGACATTCCCATTCACGCCGTCAAAATCGGCATGGTGGCCGGTATTGCGCTGATCGAAGCCATCGCCGAGGCCCTGAGTGCCATAGCGGTGCTGCCGCCGGTGATCCTCGACCCGGTGATGGTTTCCAAAAGCGGCTATGCCCTGCTCGAACCCGAGGCCCAGGCGGCCCTGGTGCGCCACCTTTTTCCGTTGGCCCAGGTGGTGACCCCCAATCTGCCCGAGGCCGAGGCCCTGGTGGGAAGCGCGATCGCCGGCATCGAGGCCATGATGACCGCCGCCCGTGATATCGTGGCCCTGGGAGCCAACATGGTGGTGGTCAAGGGCGGGCACCTGGGGCGGGGCAATGCCACGGATGTGCTGTTTGACGGCAGCGAGTTCCGGTTGTTGGAGAGCCCTCGCATTGCAACGGCCAACACCCACGGTACCGGGTGCACTTTCTCGTCGGCCATCGCCGCCTACATGGCGCGGGGGTTATCCTTCTTCGACGCGGTCACCCGAGCCAAAACCTACATCAGCGGGGCCATTGAAAACGCTTTCCCCCTGGGCAAGGGCTGCGGCCCGACCCACCACTTTTTCGACCTATACCGCCGCGCCGGGGTCAACAGCGGCTGAACCCGCGCTCGTCAAAAAAATAATGAGCTGACCGGCCGGTCAATTCCTTTGAGCCTTGGGGCGCAACGCCATCTTCCTTGGTGCTGCAGCAAGCTCGACAATCGCTCAACTTGGGTGTTAATGCTTCCGATTCGAACCGATTTTACCTTTTTGGGGCGGCAGGGGTTGATGGCGGCGCAGGAGCCGATCCAGGGGCTGACAATTGCAATATCAAACTGCCTCGGGCTGGGGTCGCCGCCGGCGCGATGGTGGTATCCCCCTCCAGCCGCAGGGCCGTTAGGCCGATCTGTCGGCGGCGCAGCAAAAAGTCGTCCGCTTGTCGCAAGACTTCACCGGCGGCGCTGCGGTCCTCGGGATGAAAGTAAAGCAGTGTTGCGGCCACCCCATAATCAGCCTGTAGGTGGGTGGTCACCAGGAAATGGTGGTTGAACAGGCCCGCCAGGGCATCCACCACATCGCGGTCCCGCGAGTCGGCGTAATAGATCGCCAGTCGGGGGGGTCCGTCGCGCGGTGGCGCTTGCAGCGCCCGCGCGGCAGGCGGTTCGGGCGGCTGAGAGTGGGGAGCTTTCGGAAAATCGCTTTCGCGCCAACACAGATCGACTCCGAAGGCCACAAACACCAGAAGAACCACCAAGGTTCCCATGCGGGTGCAGAACTGCCGGAAGGAGCTGCGACGCGCCTGCTCGCGTTGCTGGCTCGGGGAGGTTGCCGGCGGCGTCCCAGCTGCGGTAGATCCGGCACTGGCTTCGACCCAGGTTTCAGCGCGGCGTTGGAGATCGTGCCGGCTGCGCAGTTCGGTATTGCTCAGGTGCACGTAGGCCGCCTGCAGGGCGATGAAAGCGCTGTTGTCGCCCCCTTGCTTGTCGGGATGAAGCCGGTGGGCCTGTCGGCGGAAGGCCTGCTTGACGGCCGGCCCATCGGCATCCTGTGCCACCCCCAGCAGGGCGTAATAGTCCGGCGGACCATCGGTCCGGGCGTCGAGCCGCAATGCCCGGGCGACGGGCAGCAGCCGCCGGCGGATGCGTGCCGCATTGAATTGGTGGCGGTTGCAGGTCGCCTGGAAAGCGGCCTCGAAATCGGCGCCGGCCACACCGGTGACCAGCTGGCAGAGCCCCACGAAGGCAGCATCGGCAGCTACCCGGCTGATCAGGTGCGGAGTCTGCGGGGTCTCTATTACCATGGCGCAAAAACGCCGCAGCATCCCTTTCGGATCCTCGTATGGCTGTTGGCGCTTCAATGCCGTCGTTATGCCTGCTTGGTTGGGGCCTGTCGGCGCTTCATGTCTTATCCCTGAACCATGGCAGCCAGCGCTTCCTCTGGCTGCTTCCCGCCGGTGGTGTCTTCTGCTTCATATCGAGCATGGGCAGGCCTCGCAGGGCTCGCGCGGGGTTTTCGACCACGATGCGGTGCAAGTTGGCTTCTCCGACGCGTGCGGTCAGTTCAGCGAACATCTCCTCGACGCAGCCGGGGTGCCGCCATTGGGGATCGTGGCTGTCGGTGGCCAGGCAGTGAATCAGCCCCTGGGCGGCCATGTGGCGGGCCAGGCGCCGGCACTTCGTCCCATAAACGCCCTTAAAGCTCTCCCAGTTCACCTGCAACCGTGCGCCGGCCTTGACCATGGCCTGCAGGATGTCGGGATTGGCGATGATCTGGGCGCAGCGCTCGGGGTGGGCGAAGAGCACCGTGACCCCCCGGCTGCCCAGCTCGAAAACCAGCTTCGGCCAGCCCAGGGGTAAGCGGCCAAAGGGTGTCTCCACCAGCAGGTGGTTTTTTGCGGCCAAGGTCAAGACCGCGCCCTCGGCTAGCAGTTCCGGCAGCCGTGGGTCCAGAGTCACCTCCATGCCGCTTAGCACCTCCAGGGCCGCCGCCCTGTGCTGCAAGGCGTCGTTGAGCTTCTCGGTCGCCTGGTGCACGGTTTGGGCGAACCCGGCCGGCGCCTCCCCGGCAACCGCGTGGGGTGTGGCCACCACGCAGTGGAAACCGGTTTGGATATAGCGTCGAGCCAGGGCCAAGCTCATCTCCAGGTCCACGGCGCCGTCATCCAGTCCCGGCAGTATGTGGGAATGCAGGTCGATCATGTGATCAGCAAGACGGTTGGGAAGATGTCATGAAGGGGTCGCTTGGACCGCTATTACTTCCTCGGGGTCCAGCCGGCCATTGCGGTTGAGATCGAAGTCCTCGGCAATCATGCCGGCGAACATGTCGTCAAACTTCCAGCGGACCCGGATGCCGGCGAGCCCCATTTCATCAAAGACCACCGTCACGCGTTGAACGATGAAAATGTGGGGGTGGGCCTGGGCCTGAGGCAAGGCCAATGGAAATGCAACCAGCGCCAACCAGCAGGCGATCAGCCTCAGTGGGAGCCTTCCGGCCCGCATCAATGAAGGCCGGTTTTTCATCGCCTCGCAGTAGGTTGCCCAAAATGGTTGTTGTCAACCGGGTCATGATATTTCAACTTTCCGTTGACCAGGATTCGGGGCGCCAGGCGGGTTTCGTCCCGACCGCAGCGCATCAGCCGGTCCATGGTCATCATCCAGCCCGTGGCGAACCCGAAGCGGGCCACGGCCTCTTGGCTGTACTGCGAACACGTCGGGTGCATGGGGCAGCCATCGCCCCGTCGAACCGCTTTGAGGTGATTCAGAGGGCCGCGATAGACACCAACGACCCCTTCCCAGAGCCCGCCCCCCGGTGCACCGCCGGTTGTGTATGCACGGCCTCCCGACGAATGGGCGCATGCAGCCAGCGTCAAACCGGTCAACACCAGGATCAGGCTCCAGGTTTTGATTGTCGTGATGGTTTTCATGCGCTCCCTTGGGGGGGCCAACCGGCCCTATGCACTTCTAGCACCTTCGATCCATTTTTGCAACTGAGCCGGCTTCGGCTCGTTGCCTCCCCATCTCGATGGCCGCCGGTCTCCATCCGTAGGCGTCGGCATAATCGCCCCGGGCTGGATGAGATACTAGCAACCGCGGGTCTAACGTATCGGCAAGATGGTTTTCGGACCGTGATCCCAGCGGTCGATTTCGTAAATCAATGGGCGCTGGTCGGCTTCATCGTCGGTTCAGCTGAAGTTGCATATCATGCTCTCATTGGGAACAAATGTCCGATACGATCCTCCGGCCGCCCGTGCCAGGTAGCCGGGTACGGAGATGCCGGATGCATACTCGGCGTAGTCGACAAAGGTGCGACCGTCGATGCGCACTTTCATCCCCCGTTGGGGCGCTTTCAGTGGAACAATCGCATGGGTGTTGCCGTATTGCCGCTTCAGGTCGGCATAGCCCAGTTTTTCCGCCTGTTGGCCGATGCTGACTTCGACATAGTGCCGGGACCCCTGCTGGATGAGCCCATAGTAATTCGCTGCGATGAGGTCCAAGACCTGACTCAGTTGTCTGTTCATGATCGAACTCCTTTTCGCAATTTTCTCCGATTAGCCGACAAGTCAACAATGCTCTCGAGGGCAACAACCAGCCCCGGCAGCTTGTCCGCCCACCGGCATATCAGTCAGCCTGTCGCTATCCGATTTTGAAAAGCGTGCGGGTCAGCCACAGCGTAGCGGCCGCAGTTGCGCCGGTCAGAATGGTTCCCCACAGCATGTCCACCACCGTGACCGTCACCGACCATTTTCTGATCAGAGCCAGGCTGGTCAGGTCGAAGGTGCCGTAGGCGAAGAGTCCGAGCAGACCGCCCATGATTGCCGTGCGCAGGATGCCGGACCCGCTTTGCAGCGCCGGCAGCAGCACAAAAACCTGAATGCCGCCGATGTAGAGGGAATAAAATAGAACGGCGGCAACCCAGTTGACCTGGTCACGCAGGAGACCGCCGATGTGGCGTTCATAGAAGCCTTTGGCTGCGAAACCCAGCCAGAAGAGATCGATAACGAAAAAGACCAATCCCGTCAGGCCGTAAACCAGTAGAAGTTGCCCCAAACTCAGTTTCATGTGCTTGCCTCAATCAGTGGATTTGTCCAATTTATCCGTCAAAATATTATAAGCTTCCCGGGAGGCCCTTTGCAATGTGAGCGGATTGACAACGTTATGAGTGTTCAAACCTATCACTCATTCAGGAGGGGCATCGGCATGCTAAACCCTGATTCGAGTGATGCCTCCGCGGGGGCGCTAAACCCCTTGGCCGCTTTGAACCGTCTGCGTGACCCGTTTGACGGTTTCGACCTTCATGAAAACGCATCGATCGGGAATAAAGAATTATCCGCCACAACCGATAATACCTGTGTCGCTGGTGTCGGTTTTCGAAATAAACTGAGGAAGACGGGTTTTGAGCCAGGCCAACTGAATTTAGACGGAGACAACCCATGAAGGATCGTCGATACCTGTCGGTTGACATTGACCCTGCCGCCCATATCGATGGCGACAGCCTGAAGCAGCGGGCGGTGCAGCTGATCGGCCAGGAGTTGAGCGCCGATCGTCGTCTGCACGATGCCGCCGTGGCGGCGGTTTGCGCTGATTTCGACGGCATGGGGGCAGTGGCGTTGTTGGAGCAGCTGCGAACCTACCGTCTGATCCTCGATGGCTTGAAAGCGAAAAAGGATGCCTGGCCGGTTATGCTGATGCTGCTGACCAATCTGCTGCGCAGAGGAATCGGCAAGCTTGACGGCTGCACGCTGGACGCCGTCAGCGTTCGGCGGGATGCCGTTCAGGTGGAGACCGATGGTAAAAGCACCCTGATTGGGAGCCTGCCTGCCGACATCCTGACGACTTTGTCGCTGAGCAAGGAGAGCCGTGAAACGGAACGGCAGCTGACGGTGATCGACAAGCTGGTCGGAGACCCCAGGCGGGAGAACCTCGCGGCCGTGTCCCATGCATTCAAGATCTCGCTGCAGGAAACGGAAGCGATAACGCATCTGGTCGAGAAACTCTTTGACGCTCGGGGGAATTTTATCCGCCACTCCTTCGATTCCGTGCTCGCTGATCTGGCCCGGCATGGCAACAATGCCTTCGAGCTGCTGTGGTGCTATCTCAAGGTCATGCAAGGCCGCCCCAACCGCATCTCCTTCCTCAATGCCCTGCCACACCTGATCAGCCGGATCGAGCGGCCCAAAAGCGCGCTGCGCTTTTTACTGGCTGACTTCTGCCGCTATGCCGACCGGGTCGACTTTTCGGATCGCAATGCCATTATGCTGGCCAACATTCTGTTGCGGACCTACAACAAGGAGCTGGGTTCGGATATTGAAATGACGCCCGAGGAGGTATTGAATGTCCGCAATGGATTGGACCGGGATTTAGTACACTATGCCCAGTTTCGGATTGATTCGATCGAGTACCGGTTCGCCAGCAAGGTCCGGACCATTCACGATCAACTCATCGCATTGCTGGATGCGCCGCTACCGGGCAACCATCAGCCCTGCGTCCGGCACCTGCTCTATTTGGAACGGGAGGTCTTCATTTTCCTGGCGCTGCTGTCAGGCAAAACCGCGCATCTGATCCTGGGCTCGGCCTTGAAGGAATATGGCGATCCGGGGGCGGGTATCTACCGCCACCGCGGAGCGGAAAACTTTCTGCCGATATTCCTGCAGCACTTGAAAATCATCGTCCGCGGCATCGGACGGGTGGGTACGCCGGAGGACGTGGACCTGCTGCGCCAAATCAGCGCCTATGGGTCGCGGCTGGCCGAACTCAACGCAACGCCCGAAAACCAGCGATCCGTGCTTCGAACCAAGCAGTGGATCGATAGCGTGATCCGAAGTATCACCGCTGTCGATCGCCATTGATACGGACGCTGTTGCGAAAATATCGCTGTCTGCCCGCCTTCTAGTGAGCCGATGTTCTGAATCGCTCTCCGGGGGAGACGGTATCTTCTGCATTGGTAATAATGACCGTGGATGTGGTCTGCTCAGTATGCAGGACCAGAATTTTGCCAAAATCCGCCGGCGGTAGAAGAGAAGGGTCGGCCTGGTACTTGCGTGACCCCACCTCTTGCTGCTTGTAAATGCTGTATTGCTGGCCGACTTCGATGTTGTCCGCGCGGCCCTTGTCGATAAATGCCAGCATGTAGTCGCCGGTCAGTTTGGTGTGGTCTTCAGATATGATGATCGCCCCATTCATACCGGGGGTGCTCGGCTTGAGGGTGATTGTTGCATCCCGCTGGCGGTAAGGCATCAGCAGATCGCCGAGGCTGATGGATCGGAATGACTTCAACACTTTTGCGATTACCATATCCGGTTCTTTTTGGGTCACCTCAACGATGCCCAGTATATAGTGCTGGGTTCCGATGGTTTCGGTTGCGTCGCGTGCGTCGGTGGGCTTCATATACCGAAAAACGGTGTGCCGGCTGCCGGGGATCAGGGCGCCCGGGTCGGCCCCCTCAGCTGCACGGATGTAGACGATGTCCCCTTCACTGATCAGGAGTTTTTTCCCTTTAACCTCAAAAATGGTCCCTACCGGCGAAACCGGGGGGGTGCGGATGAATCCGACTTGGTCGATGGGGCTATAGAGGAAAAAGGGTGCGTCCGCTTTTATTTGCGGCTCGGGTTTGACCGGCGCCGAGGCAACCGGTTGAATGGGCGTACTGGCGGTTATGGTATGGGCACCCGCCTTGCGATGCAGGCGGATTCGTTCACCGGGAAAGATCCAGTGCGGATTGGCGATCTGGCTATTTTCCTCCCACAGTTCGGGCCACAGCCAGGGGGAGTCACTGAAACGATGCGACAGGCTCCAAAGGGTGTCGCCCTTTTGGATGGTGTAGTAAAACCCGGTCTCACTTTCAATCACATCGATCGTTTCAGCGGCCGGTGCCGATACCGAGAAGAGCAGGGGGAGGGTCAGAAAACCGGCAAACAGGAGGCCAAGATTTGTTCTGCGATTCATCAGATACCTCGTCCTTTGGGTTTCATCGCTGCATCTTTACCACTTTTTAATTGATTTCAGTAATCTAATTCGTCATTTCTTGTCAAGACTTGAGCGCTTTATAGCAAAAACAAAAGCCCCTGCATGGTCGGCCATGCAAGGGCTTTTGTCATCTTGACGCGGGATTGCAGCCAGGGGGGGGGTGACTTACATCATGCCGCCCATGCCGCCCATGCCACCCATGCCACCCATACCGCCCATGCCGCCCATGCCGCCACCGGCACCCGCCATGGGGTCGGACGATTTATCTTCGGGCTTTTCAGCAACCATGGCCTCGGTGGTAAGCATCAAAGAGGCGACACTGCCGGCGTTCTGAAGCGCAAAACGAACCACTTTGGTAGGGTCGATGATTCCGGCTTCCATCAGATCTTCATACTCGTTGGTATTTGCATTGTAGCCGATGGCGCCTTCGGCGTTTTTGACCTTGTCGATGACCACGCTGCCCTCGTAGCCGGCGTTGCAGGCGATACGACGCAGGGGTTCTTCAATGGCGCGCATCACCACCCGGACACCCAGTTTCTGGTCGGCTTTGATTTTAATCTTGTCCAGGGCGGGCAGGGTACGAACCAAGGCCACCCCGCCACCGGGGACGATGCCTTCCTCGACCGCCGCGCGGGTTGCATTCAGGGCGTCCTCAACCCGGGCTTTCTTCTCTTTCATTTCGGTCTCAGTGGCAGCGCCGACGTTGATCACGGCCACGCCGCCGATCAGTTTGGCCAGCCGCTCCTGCAACTTCTCACGATCGTAGTCCGAGGAGGTCTCCTCGATCTGGGCGCGGATCTGTTTGACACGGCCCTCCAGAGCCGAGCGGGCACCGGCGCCGTCGACGATGGTGGTGTTGTCCTTGTCGATGGTGATGCGTTTGGCTTTGCCCAAATCGGTCAGGGCCAGGTTCTCAAGCTTGATGCCCAGGTCTTCCGAAACCACTTGACCACCGGTGAGGATGGCGATGTCCTCCAGCATGGCCTTTCTGCGATCGCCGAAACCCGGAGCTTTAACGGCGGCCACATGCAGGGTGCCGCGCAGTTTGTTCACCACCAGCGTGGCCAAGGCTTCGCCGTCCACATCTTCGGCGATGATGATCAGCGGTTTGCCCATCTTGGCGACCTGTTCGAGGATCGGGAGCAGGTCTTTCATGCTGCTGATCTTTTTCTCGTTGATCAGAATAAAGGGCTCATCCAGGGAAACCACCATCTTCTCGGGATCGGTCACAAAGTAAGGGGAGAGATAGCCGCGGTCGAACTGCATACCCTCGACCACATCCAGGGTGGTCTCCATGCCTTTGGCTTCTTCGACGGTGATGACGCCCTCTTTGCCGACCTTGTTCATGGCTTCGGCGATGATGTTGCCGATGGTTTCGTCATTGTTGGCGGAGATGGTGCCAACCTGAGCGATCTCGCGCTGATCTTTGGTCGGCTTGCTCATCTTGTGGAGCTCCTTGACGGCGACTTCAACGGCTTTGTCGATGCCGCGTTTGATCGCCATGGGATTGTTGCCGGCGGCAACAAGCTTCTGGCCTTCCTCATAAATCGAGCGTGCGAGCACCGTCGCGGTGGTGGTTCCGTCACCGGCCATATCACTGGTTTTGCTGGCCACTTCTTTCACCATCTGGGCGCCCATGTTTTCGAACTTGTCCTCCAGCTCGATCTCCTTGGCAACGGTAACCCCGTCTTTGGTAACCGTGGGAGACCCCCAGGACTTATCGATGACCACATTTCGGCCCTTGGGGCCCAGGGTGACAACCACTGCATCGGCTAGCGTTCTGACGCCATTGAGCATCGCTTCGCGGGCTTTCATGTCGTATTTGATAATTTTTCCAGCCATCTTGTGTAACCTCCATCTCTATCGTTAGTTGGGGTATTCGCTACTCAATGACGCCGAGCACGTCGTCTTCGCGCATGATCAGGTACTCTTGGCCGTCGATTTTAACCTCGGTGCCGGAGTACTTTCCGAAAAGAATGCGGTCGCCGACCTTGGTCTCCAAGGCCACCCGTTTGCCGTCGTCACCCAATTTACCGTTCCCAACGGCTTTGACTTTGCCTTCAGCCGGCTTCTCCTTGGCGGTGTCTGGAATGATGATGCCACCCTTGGTCTTGGTCTCTTCTTCTACGCGCTGAACCAGAATTCGATCCTGCAATGGTCTGAGTTTCATGTTTCCTTCTCTCCTTTTTCGATTTGATCTTGTTTGGACCGCAAATGTCGACAAACCTGTCGGGTTATTTGTCTTGGGCATCCGAACGGTGACCGTTTACGTTCGGCGCCCGAATCTAAGTGGCGCAAAAAAAACCTACGGCGCGCCGGGTGCCAACGACCGTAACCGTCGGCCTGGGTCGCACAGGGCAGGCATTTTAACTCAAGCGTCGTTCTTAACCGCAGCGGACGCGGAGTCATCCTTGGCGGCCGGCTTGGTGGGTGATGCCGCTGGCTCTTCAGCCTTGCTCTGACCGGCGGTTGGTTTCTTTTTGGAATAGTCGGTTACATACCACCCCGTACCCTTGAGGTGAAAACTGCTCTGGGAGATCAGGCGGCTCAACTGTCCCGAGCAGCGCCGGCACGCAGTCAGGGGGGGTTCTGAAAATTTTTGGATGGCCTCTTCGATGGCTCCGCAGGCTGAACACTGGTACTCGTAGAGCGGCATTTTGAACTCTCCTGTAACCTATCGCAACGATTAAGCATTATTGGGCGCGCCGTCGATTTGACTGCATCAATATATGTCATGTTTGGTGCTTGTCAAGCTGATACAAGCCAGAATTATGGTATGGTTTTCAACCCATCGATGGGGCTGCGCCAGGTGCTGTAAAAATCGAGCACGATGCCCAGTCCATAGGTCCGCACAGATTCGAGAATTTCGTGGGTGATGCCGTGGACGCGGTGCTCTTCGATCTGTTTTTCCACATCGCGGGCGGTGAAGCTTTGCAGGAATCGGCTGAAGCGGACGATGTGGACCAGTTCGTGGGTGACCACATAGAGGGCGAAGGGGGCAAGGGCCATCTCCGGGCGCTGGCCCAGGATTTCCAGGATGGCGTGGTCCTGAATACAAATTTTGTAAAAGTCGTAGGTGCTGGATCCCAAAACCCCGTCTTTGAGCTTGCCTTCGTAACGAATGATTTGGGCAAACGGGCCGTTAACGATTTCACCCTCGGCCAGATCGGCCAGGGTTTTGATGTCGTATTTCGGGTGCAGCCACTGGCTGGCCGACATCTTATAATGGTTGCTTACCAACTCCTCGGCCATGGCGACGGCATTGTTGACGACAATCAGTTGATTTTTTCTAAACCGAGGAAGCTGGGTTGGGGAACGGGCGGCCATTTCATTCATGGGGTGGCTTTAACATACCCTGTTTTAAGGATCAATGGTTGAATCGGGCTGCTCGGCGACCCTGCAGCCTGGCTTTTCCATGGTTCGGTTCGGGCGTGTCACCGGTAGACCCACAGAAAAAAATATGGACAAGCAATGGGTGATGGTATAAGGAAAAGCGTTTGTGTAACTGTCATCATTAAAAGATAGGGGGTGATCGGTTGGGCAGCGTGATCAAAAAAAGAAGAAAAAAGATGCGCAAGCACAAGCACCGAAAATTGTTGGCCCGTACGCGTCATCAGAGAAGAAAAGGGAAATAGCGCTGGAACGCCTTCTCTGTGGTGGATATCCATTAAAAAGCACCGGCAGCCTGGACGTCGGTGCTTTGGCTGGTTTGAAACCGCTTCCATCCGGGTTCGTATTGACTTCCCGCCGCTCGTCCGCTTCGATCGGTGTCAGGATCCCCCGCCGGTACAGGAGAAAACGCGGGCATGCAAAAAAAGGATTCGCCCAAGAGGCGTTTCACGCCCATTGGTCAGGTGCTGGAAACGATCATCGACCAATGCCGTTCCGACAGCGGCGGAGGTATCCTGCACGTGGGCCAGGTGTGGAAAACAACTGTGGGGCCGCCTATTTCCGATCATGCCAAACCCTTCGCCGTCAAAGGACCGCTTCTGCTGGTCCACGTATCCAGCTCGGCCTGGTTGCACCAGTTGCGGTTTTTGAAAGCTGAATTGCTGCAGAAACTGAACCAGGGCCTAAAAAACGATCCGATTACGGATATCCGATTTAAAATCGGTCCCCTGTGACCGTCGCCCCTTTGCCGGCGACACCCCGCACCCGGCTCCGCCGGGCTGGCAAGGGTGGCGGCGAAACCGCCTCGACCAGAGAACACCGCGCCCACGCCAGGCCAGGTGAAGCCCGCCATGGAACCGTTGACCCGCGATTGCTTCTTCAGTGGACGGATTGTCCTGACCCAGCCCCGATCCGGTTATCGGTTTTCCATCGACTCGGTCATCCTCGCTCACATGGTCCGTCCGCTGCCCAACGAGACCGTCCTAGACCTGGGCACCGGGTGCGGGGTGATCCCGATCATGCTGGCGTTTCGGTATCGGGATATCCATGTCATTGGGGTCGAGATCCAGCCGGCTCTAGCCGGGTTGGCCCAACAGAATGTGGCCGACAACCGGATGACTGACCGGATTCGCATTTTGCACCAGGACATGGTGCAACTCCAACGGGCGGACATCGGCGGCCCGGCGGGCTTGGTGGTGGCCAACCCGCCCTATCGCAGGCTGGAGAGCGGCCGGCTCAATGCCGACAGCCAGCGGGCCGTGGCGCGGCATGAATTAAGCATCGATCTCGAAACCCTGCTGCTGACCGCCCGGCGGGTGGTGGCCGATTCGGGGCGGATGGCGATGATCTACCCAGCTGTTCGCACCGTAGACCTCCTGGCGGCCATGCGCGCTATCGGGCTGGAACCGAAAAACCTTACCATGATTCACTCCACATCGGAATCACCGGCCCGACTGGTCATGGTGACCGCCATCAGGGGCGGACGCCCGGGACTGGCGGTGGGGCCGCCGCTTGCGCTTTACCGCAAGGACGGTACCTACAGCCCCTCGATCCGGGCGATGTTTGCGGGCTGATCGGCCACGGCGGCGACTGCACGCCACGGGCCCGGCGCCACGGTCGTTTAAAGGCGCCCCAGGGTTTGCTCCAGGCTGTGCATGACCAGACCCGACCTGACCTTGGGATAAAAGTAGGTCGATTTGCGAGGCATGGTCAATCCCTGGTCAGCGACTTCCCGGACCTGTTCAATGCGGGTTGGGTTGAGAATGAAGGCCGCATCGTAGTCGCCTCTGTCAATGGACTGCAGCGCCTGATCGGCTGCGCTGACGTATCCGATGAACTGGTGGTTGTCCATCTGGGCCGGGTGCAACCCTAAGATGTTCATAAACATCACGCGGGTCAGCACTGTTACATCCAGTGTTCGCAAGGATGCAGGCAGCGCTTGCGCGAACAGCCGGTCTATTACGCCGGATTTTAGGGTCAGCCGATGGAAAACCGGGTGCCGGTGCGCATAGATACCGATGCAGGTCCGGTCTGAATCCTTGTCGCAGTCGCTCAGAAAACGCTGTTCCATCTCCGGCCGATTGCCCACTGTGAATGGGTATGCGACCATGTCGAAATAGGCCCGGGATTGTTCGAGCGCCCGCCGGATGTCGGCAGCCGCCACCGTTTTGAGCAGGCGGTGAGCCGGAAGAATGAGCAGCCCCGGATCGCTCATGCTGCACAGGTACATGAGGACGTCGTTGGCCGGATGCCGGTCGCCGAAGGAGGGGTCTGTGGTCTGCAGGTGCCGCCGAAAATTCAATGCGGTTTCATAGCGGTGATGACCGTCGGCGATGTAAAGCGGCCGGGCCTTCATGGCCGTGGTTACGTCGCGGTGGATGGTCGGGTCGAGGATGCGCCACAAGCGGTGGCGGTGCCCCTGGTCATCCTGAAAATCCATGCTGGTCGGGGTGGGCGCAACGGCCTGTTGAAGGGTGTTCAACAGGCCGCCATCATCGGGATAGAGGCAAAAAATCGGACAGAAGTTGCAGTGGGTGGCCTTGATCAGCGCCAGTCTTTCGGAGCGGACTTTCGAAAAGGTCTGTTCATGGGGCAAAATTACACGCTTCTCGAAGGGTTCAAGTCCCACCCGCGCAATCAGACCATGGCGTGTGAAGGTTCTTGCGGCATGGGTATAGGTGGTGGCCGTGAGATAGAGCGCGGCTGCGTCGTCCTGCTTCAAAATTCCTTGCGTCATCCATTGGCGGAAATAGGCCGCTGATCGGGTGTGGGGATTGTTCTGCTCGGTGTCCGTCTCCCTGGCCCGATCCAGAATGAGGCGGATGACGTTGTGGGGGTGTTTGTCGGCAAGGGCGCCCTGCTCGGCCGGCGAGATGACATCGTAGGGCGGCGCGGTGACCGCTTCAAGGCTGTTTATCTTGAGGGGGTTGAACAGAATGCCCCTCAATGGATTGACCGAGGCCATGATGGCTGGGTCCCTTTCCCTTGGCACAGTTGAAAGGTGACTCATACGCCAGATCCGCCGATGAGTTCAAGCATAATCCTTTGGGGCCGGGCTCTTCAATCGGTGTTCAATGGGCAACTTGCATCTTGACAAGGAGGCCGCAAAAAGGATATCGGGTACTTCTTTACGGAACTGGCTGTGCTGGTGCCTGTGAGGGGACAGGAGAGGTGGCCGAGCGGCTGAAGGCCCCGCTCTCGAAAAGCGGTATCCTGCCAAAAGCGGGATCGTGGGTTCGAATCCCACCCTCTCCGCCATGACCGGTTTGCTTCAGCATCCGAGGGAGGTTCCGCGCCGGCACGGTTCGGTTTGGTCTGCCCGATGCGGAGAGATGTCCGAGTTGGTTGAAGGAGCACGACTGGAAATCGTGTGTGTCGTTTATAGCGGCACCGAGGGTTCGAATCCCTCTCTCTCCGCCACCACTGTTTTTCGCCTGTTTCCTCCCGTTTTCCCACCCATCCGGTTTTCAGACGGTTTCCCATGATTCGCGCGGACGGAATCCGGGATGCGCAAGGTTGATGCCCCGGATGGCAACTGGAAGGGGTTGAGGCGATATACCGGCGCATAAGGACTTGTTTAAATGGCCTATCTGGTTTTAGCCCGCAAATACCGGCCCCAGACCTTCGCGGATGTGGTATCCCAGGAGCATGTCACCCGCACGCTCGAGAACGCGATTCGTGGCGGCAGGATGGCGCACGCGATCCTGTTTTCCGGTCCGCGTGGAACCGGAAAAACCACAATTGCCCGCATTTTGGCCAAGGCAATGAACTGCCAATCGGGACCGACGCCTGTTCCCTGCAATGCCTGTCACTCGTGCATGGACATCACGGCCGGGCGGGGTGCGGATGTCTTCGAGATCGACGGCGCTTCCAACAACAGCGTTGACCAGGTCCGGGAGCTGCGCGATAATATCCGCTACATGCCGGCCCATAGCCGCTATAAAATCTACATCATCGATGAAGTGCACATGCTCAGCATCGCCGCCTTCAATGCCCTGCTGAAAACGTTGGAGGAGCCGCCGGCCCATGTCATGTTTTTCTTCGCCACCACCGAGGCCCATAAAATCCCCATCACCATTCTTTCCCGTTGTCAGCGCCACGATCTGAAGCGGATCGATCTCGCGGCCATTTCAGAGCATCTGGAACGGCTTTGCCGTCAGGAAGGGATCGACATCTCTTCTGAAAACCGGTGGGCCATTGCCCGTGAATCCGGGGGCAGCATGCGTGACGCCCTGAGCCTGCTGGACCATATTCTGGCCTGGGGTCGCGATCAACTGGATGACGAGTGGGTGATCAATCTGCTGGGAGGTACGGATCGTCGATTGCTTTTCGACCTTTCCGAGGCGGTGTTTGCCAGGGATATGCCTCGGGTGTTGGCCATCATTGATCGCGTTTACCGCAATGGGCACGATCTGAAGCGCTTTTTTGCGGATCTGCTGATGCATTTCCGCCACCTGATGCTCGTCAAAATGGAGTCACGACCGGAAGTGCTGACCGATCTCTCGGCTGCTGACATCGACACCATGGGCCGGCAGGTCGCAGCGGTTTCCATCGCTTTGATCGAGCAGGTCTTCGGCCTCCTGTTCAAGGCCGAGGCCGGGGTCCGGCATGCATCCCAGCCCCGACTGGCTATCGAGATGGTGTTTTTCAAGATTCATCAAACCACACCGGCGCTGCCCATCGATCTGCTGATCGATTGCCTGGACCGTCTCCTCAAAGAACCGGATCGGGTCATGTCCGCTGCGACTGTCCCTGCGGCTCAGGCCTGTGCTGGGGAAGCCGGGACTTCTTCAGTGCCCGCTCCACCCAGCCGGCCGACGGGCGGCCAGCCTGCATCTGGGACCGCATGCACGGACCCGAAACCATCGGTCGATCGTGGGGGGGGGCACCCGGCCGAAGGCTCCGCAGCACAGGGCTGGGAGGCGGTCATCGCCATGATCGCCAAATCCAAACCAGCTATCGCGGCGGCCCTCTCCCGGGCGCAATTGGTGTCCGCTTCGCAGCTGCTGTTTCAAGTGGTGGTAAATGACAACGACTACACCGTCAACATGGTCAAAAAGAATCAGGCCCTGATCGAAGCGGCCTGCCGGGAACAGGCCGGCTTTGGGATTCAGTTTGACTTCGGCGGCGGTGACAGCAATGAACCATCAATGCTGACGGCGAAGCAGAAAATGGACGCCGTCCGGCTGCGACTGCTCAACCACCCGCTGGTGGCGGATGCGGTGGAAATTTTCGCTGGAAAAATCGATGAGATCAACGTCAGATAGGAGGAGCGGTCGATGAAGCACATGGGAAACATGATGAAGCAGGCCCAGCAACTTCAAGCCAAGATGCTGCGCATGCAGGAGGAGCTGGCAAACAGAACCGTCGAAACCTCCGCCGGCGGCGGGATGATCAGCGTGGTGGCCAACGGTGCCCAGCAGATTGTCGCCATCCGGATTGAAAAGGAGGTCGTCGATCCTGAAGATGTCGAAATGCTTCAGGATCTTATCCTGGCTGCGGTGAACGACGCGCTGAAAAAGGCCCAGGAGATGGCATCGGCAGAGATGGGCAAACTGACCGGTGGGATGAAGATTCCCGGCTTGATGTGACCGGGCCGGTGACTGCTATGCGTTCTCTTTCCGTTAACATTGGGTTTCTATGGACCATTATCCGGGCTCAATCAAAAACCTGATCCGAAGTCTGGCGCGCCTGCCCGGTGTCGGCTGGAAAACCGCCGAGCGACTGGCGCTGCATATCCTCCAGCAACCGGTCGAAGAGGCCCACCAGCTGGCCAGAAACATTGTGGACCTGAAAAAACGGCTGCGGCTGTGCTCCTGTTGTCATGGCCTCAGTGACGACGGGATGTGTCGCATATGCAGTGATCCATCGCGTGACAAAGGGTTGATCTGCGTGGTGGAGCAGCCGGGCGACATGGCTTCCATTGAAAAATCCGGTGCCTTCAAAGGGCGTTATCACATTCTGGGCGGCGTGCTTTCGCCCATGGATGGGATCGGCCCCGATGACATAAAAATTGCGCCGCTGCTGGTGCGGGTGGAGCAAGAGGGGATTCGAGAGATCATACTGGCTACCGGTACCAACGTGGAGGGGGAATCCACCGCGGCCTATCTGGCCGGGATCCTGGCGCCCCTGCCGGTGACGGTGACCCGCATCGCTTCGGGTGTGCCCATGGGGGGGGATTTGAAATATGTGGACCAGGTGACCTTGAAACGCGCCCTGGAGAGTCGACATGGAATCTGATCACCCGCCCAGCAGCCGTCTGTTTGCCTGTACCCGCTGTGGTGACTGCTGCCACGGATATGGCGGCACCTACTTGACAGACACGGACATCGAGGCGATCTCACGCCATCTGGGGGTGTCCAGGCAGCGGATGGTGGTGCACTACACCAGCAAGTCCGGCGGCAGAGATCTGATTCGGCAGGGAGCTGACGGGTATTGCGTCTTTTGGGACCAGGTTTGCACGATCCACGCGGTCAAGCCGTACCTGTGCCGTCAATGGCCGTTTATCGACAGTATCCTGGTGGATGTCGCCAACTGGCGCATCATGGCCTCGTGCTGTCCCGGCATGGATGCCGATGCGCCGGATCGGGAGATACTGGACTGCATCAAGGGGGCCCTGAAGCCCTGATCCAACCGACTTCGAGGGTGTCGCCGCGCCGGGGCTTTTGCCGGTATCAGCGCCACTGCTTTTCATCCACCACCTGATAGGCCGGGTTTTCGGCCAGCTCCGCGTCGACCCGACGGATGATGTTTCGCTTCTCCAGCCGCTGCAGCTCCTCTTTCAGGGCGGTCGGGTCGCCGTTCCATTTGTCCTGCAGCCGCTCACGGGTGATTGGCGCCTGCGCATCGGCGATGGCACAGCACAGCAGGTAGAGCGATATGGTTTCGACGCCGAGGTTCATGGCGAATATTTTCTGACTCATGGACGGTCCCGCCGTACCTTGCTTCATGTCTGCCTCCTGATGCGCCGCAACGCATGGGGATCGAATCGCCCCGCAACGGATCGCAACCGCTCCGGGTGCCCCGGGGGTGTCGTTGAGCCGGGCCCGGGTGGTCAACTGGCGCTGGAGAAGAGACCGGCCTTGAGGTACTCCCGGTTCAATCGGGCGATATGGGTGATCGAGATCTGCTTGGGGCATTCGGCCTCACATTCGGTCTCGTTGCTGCAGTTGCCGAAACCGAGTGCGTCCATGGCCCGAACCATGCCGAGGGCTCTTTTGGCCGCCTCGGGTTTGCCTTGGGGCAGCAGCGCCAGCTGAGAAACCTTGGCACTGGTAAAAAGCATGGCCGACGCATTGGGACACGAGGCCACACAGGCACCGCAGCCGATGCACTGGGCGGCGTCCATGGCCAGATCGGCGGCTGGCTGTGGAATTGGAATGGCGTTGGCATCCTGGGCCCCGCCTGTGTTTACAGAGATGTAACCACCGGCTTGGATGATCTTGTCCAGAGCGCTGCGATCCACGGCCAGATCCTTGATCACTTTGAAGGCCATGGCGCGAAACGGTTCGATGGCGATGGTGTCCCCGTTGTCAAAATGGCGCATGTGCAGCTGGCACAACGTGGTTCCCTTTTCCGCACCGTGGGCGCGGCCGTTGACCACGCAGCCGCACGTTCCGCAGATGCCCTCCCGGCAGTCATGGTCAAAAGCGATGGGGGCTTTCCCATCCAGGGTCAGCTGTTCATTGATCACGTCCAGCATCTCAAGGAATGACATGTCGGTCGATATGTTTCGGGCGTGATAGGTTTCAAATCGACCCTTATCCGTTGGTCCTTCCTGACGCCAGACTTTCAGTGTCAAGTCGATGGATTTTATCACTTGTAGCTCCTTTGGGAGAGTTGAACGTGTTCAAAGCTCAGCGGTTCCTTGTGAAATGCCGGTGGTTGACGCTCGCCGGTGAACTCCCAGGCGGCCACATGACAGAAGTTGTCGTCGTCGCGAAGGGCTTCGTTATCCTCGGTCTGGAATCGTTCGTTGAAGTGGCCGCCGCAGGACTCCTGCCGTTCAAGGGCGTCAATGACCATCAGTTCGGCGAATTCCAGAAAGTCGGCCACCCTTCCGGCCCGCTCCAGGCTCTGGTTGAAGTCGCCGCCTTGGCCGGGCACCTTCACATTCTGCCAGAATTCCTCGCGCAATTCCTGGATCATGCGCTGGGCCATGGCCAGGCCCTCATTGGTCCGGGCCATGCCGCAGAAATCCCACATGATTCGGCCCAAGGTTTTGTGAAAATCGTCAACTGTGCGCTTGCCGTTGATGGCCAGCATGCGGGCGATACGCTCGGCAACTTGCTTTTCCGATTTCTCAAAAGCCTGGTGGTTGGTGGTGACAGCAGCTTTGGGCGTTCCGGCCAGGTAGCCGCCGATGGTGTAGGGAAGAACGAAATAGCCGTCCGCCAGCCCCTGCATCAGGGCGCTGGCCCCTAGTCGGTTGGCGCCATGGTCCGAAAAATTGGCCTCTCCCAGGACAAACAGCCCTGGAAGGGTGCTCATGAGGTTGTAGTCCACCCACAGGCCACCCATGGTGTAGTGGATGGCCGGATAGATCATCATGGGTGTCTGGTAGGGGTTGTCGGCGGTAATCTTTTCGTACATCTGAAACAGATTGCCGTATTTTTTCTCGATGATGTCCCGGCCGTCACGCTTGATGGCATCGGCGAAATCCAGAAAGACCGCCAGGCCGGTTTCACCCACGCCTTTGCCCAGATCACACTGCTCCTTGGCGTTTCGCGACGCCACATCGCGGGGCACCAGGTTGCCGAAACTGGGGTATTTGCGCTCGAGGTAGTAATCCCGCTCCGACTCGGGGATCTGTTGGGGCGGCCGCTGATCGCCCGAATTCCTGGGCACCCAGACCCGGCCGTCGTTTCGCAGGCTTTCGCTCATCAGGGTCAATTTGCTCTGATAGGTGCCGTGAACCGGAATGCAGGTGGGGTGAATCTGGGTATAACAGGGGTTGGCGAAAAAGGCCCCCCGTTTGTAGGCGCGGAAGGCCGCGGAGACATTCGAGGCCATGGCGTTGGTAGAAAGGAAAAAAACGTTGCCGTAGCCGCCGGTGCACAGGACCACAGCATCGGCGGCGTGGCGCTCAAGCGCCCCGTTGATCAGGTTGCGCACCGTAATGCCCTTGGCATGACCGTTTACCACGACCACATCCAGCATCTCGCGGCGCGGAAACATCTGGACCTTGCCGGCGGACACCTGGCGCATCAAGGCGCTATAGGCTCCCAGAAGCAACTGCTGGCCGGTCTGCCCCCTGGCGTAAAAGGTCCTTGAGACCTGGGCCCCGCCAAACGACCGATTGGCCAGCAGGCCACCGTAATCGCGGGCAAAAGGAATGCCCTGGGCCACGCACTGGTCGATGATATCGTTGCTCACCTGGGCCAGACGGTAAACGTTGGCTTCGCGGGCCCTGAAGTCGCCACCCTTGACGGTGTCGTAGAACAACCGCCAGATGCTGTCACCGTCATTGGGGTAGTTTTTGGCAGCGTTGATACCGCCCTGGGCGGCGATGCTGTGGGCCCGACGGGGGCTGTCCTGAACACAGAAGGTTTTCACGTTGTAGCCCAGTTCGGCCAGGGTGGCCGATGCCGAACCACCGGCCAGACCGGTGCCGACCACGATGATGTCAAACTTGCGCTTGTTGGCAGGGTTGACCAGCTTCAGCTCAAAACGGTGCCGATCCCACTTTTGGGCAATCGGTCCCGCAGGTATTCTCGCATCAAGTGCCATGGTTTTTCCTTTCCGGGCAGGCTGGGGTGGGCAGCCGGTGGCGTGATTATGCGGCGGCCGTCCTCAGGTCAGCAGGAAAATGTAAATGGGCAGAAAACCGAAACCCATACCCACCACCACCGCAAAGGCGATACTGGCCGTCCGAATCAAGGGCATGTACTTCGGATGGTTGGCACCAATCGTTTGAAAGGCGCTCCACAACCCGTGGCTCACATGGATGGCCACGGCCACCATGGCCAGGATGTAGATCATCACATAGCCGGTATTGGAAAATGCTTCGGAGACGATACTGAAAATGGTGGTGTCGGTTTTGTCCACGAAGGTAAAATTGATCAGGTGGAAGATGACGAAGGCCAACAAAACCACACCAGTGTAAGGCATGGTGGCCGACCCAATGCTTCGGCCGCCGGCGGAGTGGTTAACGGCATAGCGCACCGGTCGGGCTTTGAGGTTGCCCAGAAACAAGCTCAGGCCGGTGATGACGTGAACCAGGCCGAAGGTCAGCAGGCCCAGTTCAGCCACTGTCAGCAAGGGTCCCAATGCGTGAAGACCAGCGGCGTAGCTGTTAAATGCATCTTGCCCCCCGTAGATGGTCAGGTTCCCTGCCAGGTGGGCTGCCAGGAACCCGCAAAAAGCCAAGCCGGTGACTGCCATCATCAGCTTTTTACCGATCGACGATCCCAGGGTGCCGGTAATCCAGTTCATGATCGCCTCCCGTTAGAGGTGGTTGCCACCCTTTTTCGAAAATATGGAAAAGATATCTAACCTATTGTTTTATTTCATTACTGTCAATAACTATTTTTGACCACCAGGTGTCCCATGCCGTTTCGGTGATGCTCTGCGACAGTTTGATGCCGGCAGCCGTTTCCAGTCGCGCTGTCACCGGATCACGCCACCTTGACGCTGCACGACAGCCAGTGTCCGCCAGGGATTTCAAATCCAGCAGAAAGGCCAGTTGATCGGCGTCGTGGGCCAGCCGGGCCTCCACGGTCTCGCAGGCATTGAACTCGTCCAACAGCGACCGAATCTCCTCCCCGAACGGCAGATCCCGGGTGAGGTGATCCAGCGCTTTTTTTGGGTCGGCCGTGACATACTGTTTCTGGACTTGGTTCAGGTCCCCGATTCTGGATTCGGGCAGATCGTGAACCAGACACATGGCGAGCAATCGGCTCAGATTGGCTCCCGGTGTCAGCTGGGCCAGAACCCAGCCGACCATGGCCACCACGAAAGTGTGTTCGGCAACGGACTCATGTCCCGTTCCGAGGAACTGATAGCCGGTGCGCTGGATGCGTTTCAACAGCGCCGCCTCAAACAAAAATTCGGCCAAGCGCGCCATCATGGCTTCCCCCTGGGTGGTTGTTTTGGGAGGGGTGCCCAGGGAATGGTTCCGGCCGGCTTGCCGGCGCCGCCGGTGGATCGACCGCCGGACTGTCGATCCTGAAATCCTGCCGTTCAAACTCCTTGACACCAATTTACGGCTTGTATAGTTGTAGTAATTATTTTTCAAGGGGTTTTCAGCCATTGGAATGTGCCGAGCGGTCGCCGGCCGAGTCCTTTGCGGAGAGAACCCCGAACCGGTTTTGACCTGAAGGAGAGCGTGTTATGTTGCCCACCCAGATCGACTATGTTCACATGATCAGCAGTGCCAGCCTGATGGTTCAGTTCGTTCTGCTGCTGCTGCTTTTCTTTTCCGTCATGTCCTGGTCCATTATCATCATCAAGACCCGGTACATCCGCAAGGCATTCAAGGAGTCGGAAATCTTCATCGACTATTTCTGGAAGAGCCGTGACCTGGCCAGTGCCTTCACCAAGGCCAAGCAGCTCAACGGCAGCCCCGTGGCCCGCATTTTCAGAATCGGTTACACCGAACTACGCAAGCTCAACCCCAGCGGCAAGCCCGGTGACGAGCAGACTTCGGATAAGGGCGGCTCCCCGCTCAATCAAGGCTTTTCCAGCAGCGGCAATGTCAACCGGGCCCTGCGCCGGGCCATCAATACCGAGATGACCCGCATCACCCAGACGGTTCCGTTTCTGGCCACCACCGGCAACACGACCCCCTTTATCGGTCTGTTCGGAACGGTCTGGGGAATCATGAACTCCTTCCACGGTATCGGGCAGCGGGGTTCGGCCAGCCTGGCCGTGGTGGCGCCCGGGCTTTCAGAGGCCCTGGTGGCTACGGCCGCCGGCCTGGCGGTGGCCATTCCCGCCGTGATCGCGTTCAACTATTTTATGCAGAAGATCCGTGTGGTGGAGATGGAATTGCACAGTTTCTCGGCCGATTTTTTAAATATTATCGATCGGGACATCTTGGGTTAACGCGTGTCCATCCAGAAACGAGCACCGTTTATGGATGGACACTAACGAGGAGGCGGTATGGCAATTGGCAGTGACACCGATCGGCTCATGTCGGACATCAACGTGGTCCCGTTTGTGGACATCATGCTGGTCGTGTTGGTTATTTTCATGGTGACGGCGCCCATGATGATTCAAGGGGTCGATGTGGCGCTTCCCGAGGTGAGCGCTGAGCCCATGGAGGCAGAAGATGAAAGCCTGACCGTGACCATCGACAGGGAGGCCAACATTTTTCTCAATGATTTCCAGGTCAGCAATGATTTTCTCAAAGAGAAGCTGGAAAAAATTTTAGTGGGCAGAACCGATCGGGAAGTTTTTTTTCGGGCGGACAAAGATGTCCCCTACGGGGTTGTGGTCAGCGTAATGGCTGAAATCAAGGCTGCCGGTGTCGAAAAGTTGGGGATGGTGACCGATCCCTTCGACGACGTCGTCGTTGTCAAACCCTCCGGTAAAAAGGGCTGATGAAAAGCAACCTCCGTCTTTCGGGGCCGATCAGCCGGGATTATCGGGGCGACGGGCAGATGCAGCTGGTTTATCCGCTGCTGATCTCGCTTTCCCTGCACCTGGCATTGCTGCTGCTGTTCGTGTTTACGCCCAACCTGGGATTCGAAAAGCCCCGGGCCCAGTCGGTGATCAACGTCAGTATGGTTTCCTTCCAGGGCCCCGCCAAAGGCTCCGCCCCGGAGTCAGCCGCGCCGCCGGTTGCCGCCAAGGCCCCGGTGGTCGAAAAACCGGCGGTGGTGCAACCGCCCAGCGTGACCCCACCCACCCCCAAGGCGCCTGCGCTGGTTGACCCGCCCGTGCCGAGACCCAAGACATCCCTGAAAAAAAAGACCTTCCAATCCACCGAAGTGGTCAAACGCGCCATCGAACAACTGGAAGGGCGAGTGGCTGACACAAGAGACGCGCCACCGCAGGAAGCGGCTGAACCCGAACCGCTGCAGTCGGTGCTGGAACGACTGCGGCAAACGGTGGGCCAGACCGAGGTCGCCAGGGCGGGGAGCGGGTCGGGAGCCGGCGCGGCCGGCTCGACTGAAGGAACCGGCACAGCGCGTGGAACGGCCGGCGGCGGCGGAGGGAGGAAGGCTGAACTGATCGATCTGTACCGACTCGAAGTTGCGTTTCAGATCCAGAAAAATTGGGCTTTCAACGAACAGCTGGCCGGTGGGGACCACTCCCTGGCGGCGGCGATCGTTTTCAAGGTGATGCCCGATGGCGAAATTCGCGATATCTTTTTCACGGACCGCTCCGGCAATGCCCACCTGGACGAATCGGCCTACCGGGCGATCGTCAAATCCAGTCCCGTCGGCCACCACCCCAGTGGGCTGGCGCAACCCTATGTGGTGACGGCCATCCGGTTCACCCCCAAGGGCATTCGATAACTCTACCAGGCCAGCGCTTTTTGGGGGATGGAAAGGGCGCCAAACCTGAAAAAAGGATCAATTGGGATGATGATTCGACACCGATGGCTGCTGGTTGTGGCGGCGCTGCTCGTTCTGCTGCCATTTGGCACCCCCGCGGCAGCCCAGTACACCTATATTGACATTTCCAACCCGTTTCTTCGCAAAACCCCGGTCGCCGTGCCGGTTTTTCAAGCCGCCGCCCAGGATCCGGCCGCTTTGGCGGCGGCCAGGGCGGCAGCGGAGCGTTTGGCCTACTACTTGGAATTCACCGGTTATTTTGCCCTCAGCGATCCTGGAGCCTTTCTGGAGGACCCGCAGAAAATGGATGTCAGCGGCCCCGGAATCCGTTTTCGGAACTGGACGGTCATCGGTGCCGAACTGCTGGTGACCGGCAGTGTGGTGATTCGGGGCGATGAGGCCGAATTCGAGCTGCGGCTGTTCGATACGGTCAAGCAAACGCTGCTGGTGGGAAAGCGGTATCGCGGCAGTCTTGACGACCATCTGCAGGTGGCGCGGCGGTTCGGCAGCGAGGTGTTGTTTGCCATCACCGGCAGCCGCGGTTTTTTTGATTCACAGATCGCCTTTGTTTCCACCGGGACCGGCCACAAGGAGATTTACCGCTGCGCCTTTGACGGCAGCAACATCAGTCGGTTTACCCACCACAACAGCATCTCCCTTTTCCCCGACTGGTCATCGGACGGTCGCTGGATCGCCTATACCACCTACGCCGACACGTGGCCGCGGATCCGCATTCAGCATGTGACGGAAAACCGGGCGTTCACCATCGACCAGCCGGGACTGCAGGTGGCGCCGGCGTGGGTTCCCGGGCAATTCCAATTGGCTGCCAGCCTTTCCATTTCCGGTGACCAGGAAATTTATCTGTTGACCGGAGATGGGAAAGTGATTAAAAGATTGACCAACAGTGTGGGGATTGACGTCGAGCCGTCATGGTCCCCGGACGGTAAGCGCATGGCCTTTGTCTCGCAAAGAGCGGGTACACCTCAGATCTATGTTTATGACACCATTTCCGAGCGGATACAGCGGTTGACGTTCGAGGGTCGTTACAACACCCAGCCCAGCTGGTCCCCCAGAGGAGACCGAATCGCATACTCTTCCATGGACGGTGGCGTCATAGACCTGTTTACTATCAGCCCAGACGGTGGTGAGCTGGCTCGGCTTACCGAAAACCAGGGCAACAATGAGGCGCCGTCGTGGTCGCCGGACGGCAGTCTGATTGCATTCAGTTCGACCCGAGAGGGCCCAAGCCGGATTTACGTGATGACCGCTTTCGGAACCGACCAGAGACGCCTGCTTACCTTGCCCGGTGAGCAGACCAACCCCAAGTGGTCTTCCAATGTGCTCAACCCATAACATCAGATGAGAATGGTCATTAAAAAGGAGGAGAAAATGATGAAACGCAAGTGGATGTTGTTGTTGATGCTGCTGGTGCTTCCCGCCCTGCTGTTTTCCGTTTCCTGTGCCAAAAGAGCCGTTGTGGCTGAACCGACCATGACCGAAGCGGATGCGGCGGAAGCCGCCCGCCAGGCCCAGTTGGAGCAGCAGAAGGCATTGGAGCAGGAACGCCAGCGCAAACTGGAAGAGGAGCGCCTGGCGGCCGCGCGCGCCGAGCAGCTCAAGGCTGAAGCGGCCCAACGCGATCAGACGACGGCCAAAAACCGCTTCGTCAATGAAATGGTCTATTTTGCATTCGACGACTCCTCCTTGGACCAGCAGGCCCAGGAGGTGCTCAGGGAAAAGGCCGTATGGCTGCGGGACAACCCGGATGCCAGCGTCATCATCGAAGGTCATACCGATGAGCGGGGCACCAATGCCTATAACCTGGCGCTGGGTGAACGCCGCGCCGAGAGCGTAAAAAGCTTTCTGGTGAACCTGGGAGTCGATGCGTCGCGACTGACCACCATCAGTTATGGTGAGGAGCGGCCCATCGCTTTCGGCCAGACCGAAGCCGCCTGGGCCCAGAATCGTCGTGTCGCTTTCGTATTAGAGTAGGACGCTTCTTGTCGGTTGTTGACGACCGGAAGTATTCAATCAGCCCTGCTGCCGATGATGGTCGTGGGTGCCGTTCGGGCTCGCTGTGAAATGGGCCGCAGCGGCAGCCGGGCCGACACCGCGTGCAACCCGCCGAATATGCAGCAACCGGCCGTCGACCCAGCCGGTGCTGCATATTCTATATGGTGGGCAGGCGCAGCGGTTCGGCCCACCTGGGTTTGCAGGACCGCCGCAATGATGGGAAGGTGATTATGCCAAACAAAACCGTTTGGATTGCTCTTGTGACGGCGTTTATGCTCTGCGGTTGTGCGGTCCAGGAGGATGTCTACGTCCTGGACCATCGCCTTTCGGCGCTGGAGCGACGCAACCTGGAACTTGAAAAGCAGACCCGCGAACTGGAGCAGGTCAAGCAGGATTTGGGGGATGTCAAGGAGGTGCTCGCCGACCGGGTCGAGGGCCTGGATAAGACCCGTCAGGACGATGAGATGGCGCTTCGCGGGCAGTATGCCGGGTTGGCTGCGCAGTTGCAAAGTATGCAGGAAGAGACGCGCCAGCTCTCCGGCCGGCTCGAAGAGATGGAGTACCTGGTGCAGCAGAAACTCAAGGGGGTCGAGGAAGACCAGCTCAAAAATCGGGAGCGGATGGACCGGCTGGCCGTCGACATGGCCGCCTTGCACAAGCGCATGGATATGATGGCGCAGCATTTGGGCCAGGATGAGCCCCAGGCCAGTAAACCCGCGGCGCCGGCCGCGCCGCCGCCGGCCGCAGCCCAAGCGTTATCCGATGAGGCCCTTTACCTGGAGGTAAAAAAAGCGTTCGACGACGGCGACCTGGAAACGGCTCGCACCGGTTTTGAAAAGCTGTTGGCCGCCTATCCCCAGTCACCGTATGCCAACAACGCCCAGTTCTGGATCGGGGAGACCTACTACCGCGAACAGTGGTATGAGAAGGCCATCCTGGAATACCAGAAAGTGATCGAAAATTACCCGTCCGGAAATAAAATCCCCGCCGCGCTGCTGAAGCAGGGATTGGCCTTCTTCAATATCGGAGAGACCAACAACGCACGCCTGGTACTCAGGGATTTGGTTGCCCGATATCCCACCACCAGTGAGGCGGATCTCGCCAAACAGAAATTGGAATCCTTTTAAGCCCCCTCATGGCCTGGGAATGACCGACCTGGGTGGAGCCGATCGGATGCCGTTGGACCGGCGCAGGGGTGACGGTTGCAGGTGTGCTAACCGACCATGATCAAAGTGATCGGCATTGACCCCGGCCTGGCGGAAACCGGCATCGGCATTGTCCGCGGCAGCGGCCTCACGGTCCACGGCTATGCCTATGGCACCGTTTCTACTTCCAAAACAGCAGCGACGGCTTGTCGGTTGGAACAGATCTACTCCAAGGTCAGCTGCGTGTTGGCTGAAGAGAAGCCTGACCTCATGGTTCTTGAGGCGGTCTTTTCCCTGGAAAAATACCCCCGGTCCGGAATTATTTTGGGCAAGGTATGTGGCGTGCTGCTGCTGGCGGGCACGCAGTCCGGCGTCCCTCTGGCGGAGGTGCCGGTGCGGCAGGCCAAACAGATTCTGACGGGCAACGGCAAGGCTTCCAAAGAGCAGTTGGAACGAGCGGTGCGCAGCACCCTTTGTGCCGCGGCACCCATCCGGCCCTTTCACGCATCGGATGCCTTAGGCCTGGCGTTGATCGGCTTGTTCCGCCATAGGCCATCGCGCTGAGCCGGTTCCTGGGTTTCCGCGCCGCTGAATCGGCGGGGGTGTAAAACGATGATCGGATACCTTGAGGGCAGATTGATGAAAAAGGAGCAGGACCGAATTCTGCTCCTGGTGAACCAGGTGGGCTATGAAATCCTGGTCCCGGTGGTGGTGATGGAGACCCTTTCTCAGCGGGCCATCGGCGATGAGGTTTCCCTCTACGTCTACTACTACCAGACCGAAAGACAGCCCAAGCCGGTGCTCATCGGATTCAACCTCGAGGCTGAAAAAGAATTTTTCCAAGTGTTTATCTCTGTGGATGCCATCGGGCCCCTCAAAGCCGTCAAGGCATTGAACATTTCGGTGGGTGACATTGCCCACGCCATTGAAAGCGGCGATGTTCATACCTTGAAACGGTTGAGCGGGATCGGGGAGCGAACGGCCAATAAAATCGTGGCCTCGCTGAAGGGCAAGATGAACCGGTTCGCGCTGATTCCCAAGGGGCACGGCCAGGACACCGTTGCGGGCCGTTTGGATGAGGATTTTATCCAAACGGTGATGGATGTTCTGGTGTCCCAGCTGGGATACAAAACCACCGATGCCCGGCTGCTGATTGCCGATGCCATAAAAAGAGACGGCACCATCGCCACCCCCGAACAGCTGTTCGATGAAATCTACCGCTGGCAGCGTCGATGAACCCGTAGCGCCTCAGTGGCGGCTGACACCTCCATTTGGATGACACAGGCATGCCGGATAGCATTCTCACCCATCGCTCAGACGAGACGGCCATCGTCGATCGCACCCTTCAGGCCGACGATCGTGACCCGGACATTCTATCCCTGCGCCCGGAGCGACTGAATGAGTATGTGGGGCAGGCCGAGGTGGTCGAGACGCTAAAGATCGCCATCGAAGCCTCCAAGATGAGGTCGGAGCCCTTGGAACACGTGCTGTTTCATGGTCCGCCGGGGCTGGGGAAAACCACCCTGGCCCATATCATTGTCAATGAAATGGGGGGGCAACTGACCGTAACCTCAGGCCCGGCCTTGGAGAAAGGCGGCGACCTGATCGGCATTCTTACGCATCTGGCGGACGGGGACGTTCTCTTTGTAGACGAAATTCACCGCATTCCCAAGACCGTTGAGGAGTTCCTCTATCCGGCCATGGAGGATTTCGCGGTGGATTTTGTCTTCGACAAGGGGATCCACGCGCGCAGCCACCGCTATCGTTTGAAGCGGTTCACGTTGGTGGGCGCCACCACGCGCGTGGGTCTGCTCTCCTCGCCGCTGCGAGACCGTTTTGGTATCTTCCGCAGCCTCGATTTTTACGAACTCGACGATCTGGTGCACATTACCACCCGATCGGCCAGCCTGCTGGCGGTGCCCATCGATCAGCCCGGTGCCGTGGAGTTGGCCAAGCGTTCCCGGGGCACTCCCCGCATTGTCAACCGGCTGCTCAAGCGGGTTCGTGACTATGCCCAGGTGCGCGGTGACGGGACTATTTCCAAGCCCACCGTGGAGGCGGCCCTGGCCTTGGAAGGGGTGGACCATCGGGGATTGACCCGGCTGGACCACCGCTATCTGAAAACCATCATTGATTTTTACGGCGGCGGACCGGTCGGTATCGAGGCCATCTCCGCCACCTTGCAGGAAGAGTCCGACACGCTGGTGGATGTGGTGGAGCCCTACCTGCTCAAGATCGGCATGGTGATACGAACCTCTTCAGGACGGCGGGTTTCCGACAGCGCCTGTCGCCACCTGGGCGCTCCGGTTCAGCAAAAGCTGTTTTAGGCCCCCCCCCCCGAGAATTCAGGATCCGGGGGCAGCGGCGGGCATCGACCCGGATGCGTCGATGATGGCTCTTCAACCATTAGGGAATCGCAAAGATGGTCAAACCCACAAAGCGCTGGCAGCTTCTGCTGGTGGCGGACGACGGGCGAATGATACCCATCAGGCGCATCAAAGGCGTGGCTGTGACCCTGCTGGTGCTGCTGGTGCTGCTGGTGCTGCTGTGTGCCGGCCTGGTGTGGCAGCTGTCTGCGGAGAAAATCAGCCACAGTCAGACCCAGCGCCGGCTTGCAGAGACCGAACGGCAGGTGGCCGACTTCAAAAACAGACATGAATGGGTCGCCGCCGAACTGGTCCTGGCCAGGTCCCAACTGGAAAAGGCGGGACTGTTGCCATCCCAGCCGGTAAAGGCGCCGGCCCAGCCCAAGGATCAACGACCGTTGTCTGCTGAACCGTCGGGGCCGGCGCCGACGGAAGGGGATGAGGCGCAGGCCGAACCCGCCGTCACCGCTGCGCTGACAACGCAAGCGCAGCCGTCTGCGCCGTCGGTGCAGCCAGCCGTGGCCTCGGCCACCGAGGAGCCGGACCCCGGGGTCACAAGCGATCAAAGCCCTGAAGAAGCCAATCCATCCTCGATTGAATTGGCGAATTGGGAACTGCGCCACCACGCCGAAAAACAGATCCTGGTGGCCCGGTTCCGGGTGAAAAATTTGGGTCCGCGCTCGGAACCGATCGCGGGTCGGTGTGTTGTGGTGCTTAAAAACGACGCAAACGACCCCGGCGCTTGGTTGGCCATGCCGGAGGTCACTCTGGTGAACGGCCAACCGGACGGGCAGCGGGGGCAGGCCTTCTCGATTGTCAACTTCAGGGATATGCAGATCAAATCCATTGGACATCCGGACCCCGCGGTTTTTACAACTGCCAGGGTCTATGTGTTTGATGCCGCTGGTGCCCCGATCATGGCAGCTGACTTTCCGGTTGATCTGCCTGGGCCCGGATCGCAGCCGGCCTCGGGTCTGCCGCTCAACCGACCCGCAAACCAGCTGCGGGGAGGCGGTCGCTGATCCTTTCTTGTACGGTAATGGATCAGCCCTTGTTGATTTCGGCCACTGGCCCGGGTGTGCCGGAATCGGTGCAGGCGGATCACTTGGTGATCAGGAGTGGGAATGTGAACGACAAAGGCAATAAATTTTCGATCATCGACAAAGGGATGACCGTTGAGGGATCCGTTGTGGGCCAAGGCAACCTGGTGGTCAAGGGTACGGTTAAAGGCAGTCTCAGCGGCGAAAGCGTGGTGATCAGTGAAGAGGGGTCGGTGGCGGCGGAGGCCAAAGCCCACAACCTGACGATCGGCGGCAGTTTTGACGGCCGGGCCGAGACCTCGGGGCAGCTGCTGATCCTTTCTACGGGAAGGTGCAGCGGTGAGATTGTCTGCGCTGATCTGGTGGTCGAGGCTGGTGGCCGCCTGGATGCCCGGGTGACCTGCAAAGGCGTCTCACCGGGCAAAAAGTAGACCCCACAGGGGCTTGCCTGCCGGTGCTCATGCGGCCTCGCCGGCCTCGAACCGCCGGCGGTAAGGGTCAAAGCGGCAGGGCACGCTTTTAAAGTTTTCGAAGGTGACATCGCCGAAGGGCAGCCCTTCCTGATCGCGCAACACCGCAAAAATGCTCAGATAACTGCAGCGGATTCGGTGCTCCCACGCCAGCCCCAGGTCATGGCCAATGGTTATGATCTGGTCCGCGTCGCCCTCGATTTCCAGAAAGCTGCCGAAGGGCATGGTGTCCAGGCAGACGGTGGCATGGTTGTGCCGCCAGATTTCACGCCATTTTTCGTAGGACTGGCGGCGGAAAAAACCCAGGGATTGTAAAACGGCGTCCATGGTGGTGAAATCGTCGACGCGCACTTCCAGCTCTCGGTACACTTTGAAGCGGGGGTCGCTTTCGGCCGGCGATGATTTGAAAGCCAAGGTGGTGTCGGGGTCTTTTCTCAAACGCAGCAGGCAATTGCTCTTTTGCAGCCGATTGTC
>JAWOIA010000153.1:0-5735 GCA_046484885.1 Desulfosarcina sp.
CCTGCTGACCCTGTTTATCGGCGCGCTGGTGTTCAACCTGAGCCGCGGGCTGGATGTGCACTGCGGTTGTTTTTCAACCGAAACCATCGCGGGGCCGGTCGATGCGTGGATTGTGGTCCGTGACCTTTTGTTTGTGGCCGCTTCTCTGTTCCTGACGCTGTATGTTTTTTTTCTGCAACCGTCGGATTCGAATGCTCGCGAAGGGAGCAACCGATCCCGGTCATAAGACCAATCAAGGAGGCGATGTGCTGCGAAATTTTCGATTGATTCTGATTGTTCTGTGCATGCTGTCAGGGCCGGTTACCGGCTCGGCGGATGAAACTGCGCAGCCTCTTTTTTCATTTGGATCCGGTTCGACCGAAGTGTTTATTTTCACCGATTATTTCTGCCCGCCCTGCCAGGCGGTGGAGCCCTACCTGGACGACGCTTTGGTCAAACTGCACCAGATGGGTGCCAGAATCACTTTTGTGGATATGCCCATCTATGCGCTGACACCGGTTTTTTCGCGCTATTTCCTTTACGCGGCCAATGCGTCCAGCAGCTATGCCGACATTTTACGAATTCGACAAGTTTTGTTTGATATCGCCAAGGCCAAAACGGTGCATTCAGAAGCCGACCTGATCCAGGCGCTCAGGCAAAACCACATCCCGCTGGTGCTGCTGGATGTCAAACCCCTATTCGACCAGTGGGTGGCACTGATCAACCGCTTTGAGGTCAAAAGCACCCCCACCTGTGTCGTGACCCGACCGGACCAGGAGATGACCCGCTACAGCGGCGGCCGCAGCATTTCAAACGGCCTCGACACGTTGCTGGCGGAGTTGCAGGCCCACGATTCCAGCCCACAGCAATAAAGGAGATCCCATGTTCAGGCAGGTGTTTTATCATTTAATCGTCTTGAGCCTGTTGCTCGCGCCGGTGTGGAGCGCGGCCGACCCGGCCACCCGCGGACCGGAGGCCTTTCTTCCCGAAAGCCTCTTTGAATTTGGGGCGGTGGTGGAAGGGGTCCCGATTCTGTACGATTTCATTCTGCATAACCGGGGCGATGAGGACCTGAATATCCTCGACATCAAAACCGGGTGAGGGTGCACCACCGCCTCGAGCACGCGGCGGATCTCTCCTGGGCAGGAGGGAACGATCCAGGTCAAGTTCGATACCAGCGGTTATGGAGGAATGACCATTCGGGAGCGGGTTCGGATCCAGACCGACGACCCAGACCGGCCCTGGATTGAGGTGGCCGTAGCCGGAATGGTGGAAAAGTTCGCCGACATCCGCCCGGAACGCGTTCGCCTGGCCGGCCCGGCGGGAACCTTGCTGGCTGTTGAGTTGGAGATCATACCCCGAGCGGATTACCCCTTTACGATCAGCCGGATCACGGCCAGACGCGGTGAATTCATCACGTACGAACTGACCCAGCGCTGTAGTGACGGGTTGATGCGATGTACGATCCGGATCGAAAATGCCCGGCAGGACCCAGGTCGTTATGTGGACACCCTTTATCTTCAAACCGACAGCCCGTTGCGGCCCACGATTCCCATTGTTGTGACCGGGATTATCCAGTAACCAAAACCTATGTAATAACAACCGGAATGACCCCCCGAACGCAAGAACAACCGCTATGATAAAATCGCTCTATTTCAAAACTGTTTTGGTTTTATGTTTTTCAGTCTGCATTGGCATTGACGCTGTCGCATCGGAGCTTTTTGCTGACATTTCCAAAGGCAAGCGTACAAAGCTGGAACTTTACATTACCGCTAAAGAGGCCTACGCATTGTGGCAGCAAGATTCATCCACCGTTAAGATCATTGATTGCCGCACGCCTGAAGAATACGCATTTATTGGTCATGCCACCATGGCATTTAATATTCCCAGCGCCTTTATGACGCATCGCTTCGATGTCGTTAACCGGCACTATGTAATGCGGTTGAATGCGGATTTCATTAAACTGGTAACCGGGCGATTTAACCCGGACCAGACGCTTTTGATACTATGCCGGTCGGGGCAACGCAGCGCCTGGGCGGTCAATCAACTGGCCCAGATCGGCTGGCGGCGGGTCTATAATGTGACAGATGGGTTTGAAGGTGATGTTCTGGATAAACCCGGCGATCCTGAACATGGCCGCCGGGTTGTCAATGGCTGGAAAAATTCGGGTTTGCCCTGGACGTTCGCCCTGAATCCTGATTTGGTTTATAAGTCTCAATAAGTTCGCTCGTTTCTAAGTTTATTGGCCGGCAGCCCTGTTTCATTTGTCATGACCCCGCACGGGATTGGCGCAGCCCAGCCTTTTTGCAGGCTGTAATATCGGCATAGAGCCTGAACCAGAATAGAATCCGCTGGCTTACCAGAGAGATAAAGGCGATTTTTATAATTACCCGCCTAATGGCTCTTGACAACGCGTAGCTCGTAATTTACTAAAATAGTTAATTAGCAAATTGTCTAATTGATGAGGTCCGACATGGAAGCCTCACTTCGAGCTACAAAAGCTTTGGCAGACGGGAGCCGGATGCGGGTCGTTGCGGCTTTAATGAGGGGCGATGAGCTGTGCGTGTGTCAAATTGTCGAGATGCTTGGCCTGGCGGGAGCAACTGTCTCGCGCCACATGAGCATCCTGCAAAATGCACGTCTCGTGCAGAGCCGTAAAGGCGGAAGGTGGGTTTTTTACCGGATTGCCGAAGCCTTCCCGGTCCTTCTCCGCAAGTGGCTGCTCGAATCGCTGGCCGATTCACCGGAAATCAAAACGGATCAGGCGTTTCTGGAAAAGATTCTCTCCTGTGAACCCGAGGATCTGTGCCGGCTCCAAAAAGAACGGAAGGAATGTGATGAATGAACCAAAGGAGAAAAGAATGAACGAATCCGTAAAGGAACTGGTCGCCATCGGCGCTTCTGTCGGTGCTCACTGCCAGCCGTGTCTCGAATATCATATTCAGGCCGCAATGAAGATTGGCGTGAAGGAAGATGACATCCGTCAGGCTGTCGAGGTTGGCCACGCGGTCGAAAAGGGATCCATGGCCGCCATGAAGAAATTTTGCGCTGCAACGCTCAAGGATATCACGGCCACAGGCTTGCCAGGCGATCTGTCAGAGAAAAGGATCGCAGCCAGGTCTGAAGAAACGCAAAGCGGCACAGTCCTGAAAATATACGACCCCGCCATGTGCTGTTCCTCGGGCGTATGTGGGCCGAGCGTCGATCCGGCGCTTGCCCGGTTTGCCGGGGCGCTGAAGTTCGTTGCCAGTCAGCCGGGCATTCGTGTCGAACGATACAACCTCGGACAGCAGCCCCAGGCATTTGTGGATAATGAAGAGGTGAAATCGATGTTAGGCAATGGCGGAGAAAACCGGCTTCCCTTTATTTTCATCAACGATCGATTGTGGCTCCAGGGCCGGTACCCTCCCAGGGAAGAACTGCTTGAAGCCTTGAAGATCAAAAACAAAGCGGGTTCGTTCCCAATTGACGCGACACTCGAATCCGGCCCGTGTTGTGGTGATGGGGGGTGTTGCTGATGAAATCTTTTATAGCCAAGTTGCCAATGAGCCCGTCGTTCGTCCTTTTGCCGAAGATCGGCCATCGAAGAAGCAGTACAAGCGGCATGACGCACCCCATATTGACGAAACGGACCAGCCCAAGCTGCGAGAGATCATCACATTCCCGCCGCAAAGCAAGGTAGAAGACAATGCCAATGGAGCCAAAAGGAGTAGTTGATGTTACTTGAGAGTTACCGCCTGGAAATTTTCAATTCCGAGTGCCAACCCGGGGCCATGGGCGTGCATTGCTTCGCCCACTTGGATCAGGAAGTAGGCCCAGCGTTGCCTTACCTGAACGCCGCGCTCGGTGGGGATACCTATATTCAGGACCCGCCTTGCGTGACCTTCAAGGCCCATGGCAAGCTGATCACTGTAAGCGGGCGCAAGATCGCCATCAATGCGCTGAAAGACGAGGCCGAGGCGCGTAAGCTGGCGGAGTGGCTGAAAACCGAGATCAACCAGGCATGGGCGTCAAGCGATACCATCACGCCCTGCTATACGGGAAAGGTCCGGCCGCAGTTGATGGAAATTTTAAAACTGCTGCCCAAAACCAACTGCAAAAAATGCGGCCAGCCCACATGCACCGTTTTTGCCTCCCAGGTGATGGTGGGGGGACGAGGCGAAGAGGACTGCCCGGAGCTGACTGTTGAGAACCGCGAAAAGCTGAAAGTGTATCTTTCGAAATTCGATTTTGAATAAAAAGTATCAAAGGGGCTGAGCATGAGCGAAAAATTGAAAATACTGTTTCTATGCACCGGCAACTCCTGTCGCAGTCAGATGGCCGAGGGTTGGGCCAAAGCATTAAAGTCGGATACCATTGAAGCGTACTCGGCCGGCATTGAAAAACATGGGCTCAATCCGCTGGCGGTTCGAGTCATGACCGAAGCCGGGGTGGACATCAGCCGCCATTTTTCCAAAATAGTTGCCGACCTGCCGGAGCAGTTCTTTGACTACGTGATCACCTTGTGCGGGCATGCCAATGAGACTTGCCCCATGTTTTCCGGCCAAGTCAAAAGGGTTCATGCCGGGTTTGACGATCCCCCGGCCCTGGCAAAAGATGCGCGTACCGAAGAGGAAGCCATAAGCCAATACCGCCGGGTGCGCGATGAAATCAAGGTGTTTGTCGAGGGGTTGCCTGACACGCTCAACGAAAGGATAAAATGAAAAATGAGCACCGAACCCAGTGCAACAACCAACGATCGTAAAATGACCAGCATTTTCGAACGCTATCTCACCCTGTGGGTTTTTTTGTGCATCATCATCGGTATCCTGCTGGGCAGGTTTGCCCCCGGTGTGGCGCATTACCTGGACGGATTGGCCATTTACGTGCAGGATGCGCCGGTGGTTTCGATTCCGATCGCCATCTGCCTGTTTTTGATGATGTATCCCATTATGGTCAAGATCGATTTCGCCTCGGTCATCAAGGCCGGCAAAAGCGGCAAACCGGTTTTTTTGACGCTGTTTATAAACTGGTGCATCAAACCGTTTACCATGTACGCCATCGCGATGCTGTTTCTGGGGTATCTGTTCCGCAGCTTTATCGGGGTGGATGCCACCGACCTGGTCAAGATGCCGTTTGGTCTGAATTTGCCTGTGGGGGCGACCCATGGCGCCGGGACGGTGGTGCTGGTGGACGGTGTGCGAATGCTGGAAATTCCCCTGTGGTGCGCTTCCAGGCTGGGGTGAAATCAATACCCCCTCCCGAACCGGGACTGGATGCCGGGTCAAGCCCGGCATGACGATCGTTATGGACTGACCTCTTCCCATCGTTCCGGCATAAATCTGCCCCGGCAAGCTCCAAACCGGGGCCGGAATCCAGTCTCGAACCGGGGCTGGGTGTCGGATCGTGCCCGGCATGACGGACAACGTGCTGGCCCCGCCCCGTCATTCCGGTGGAAGGCGGAATCCAGTCCTGGGGCTGGGTGCCAGGTCGTGCCCGGCATGACGAACAGCAGCCTCTCCCGGCTCGTCATTCCGGCGCAAGCCGGAATCCAGTCTCGAAACCGGGGCTGGGTGCCGGGTCGTGCCCGGCATGACAAACAGCGGCCTGCCCCGGCCCGTCATGCCGGCGAATTTCCTCCCCCCTGAACGAAAAAAGCCCCGGTGAAGACCACCGGGGCTAAATTGGTACGTGGAGGAGGTACCAGATAAGGGTTCAGTTTAGCTGTTTTTGTGTGAACTTGTCAGCATTTTTACCCGCCTCCTCTTACCAATCAT
>JAWOIA010000199.1:0-4817 GCA_046484885.1 Desulfosarcina sp.
GTGGGCGCTTACTTTAGAACAGCGTTTTCTCCCTGCTTCATTGCACCGCCCCAACATCCCCAGGTGCAAACCTACTTGGAGGTCGGTTCGAACACACACTCCCAGTCCTCCGGCGGCGGGGTCTCCTGATAGACCCGGCAGCGCTGCAGCATGGTCTTGGCCGGCCCGTCGTCGGGGCGCAGGGAGAGCGCCTGGCTGAAATGATCGATGGCCTGGGGCCAGCGCTGCCGGCAGTAGGCGTCGTAGCCGGCGGCGTAGGCCTGCAGCGCCCCCTTGTGCTCCCATGACAGGACCGCATCCGCACGCCCCACCAGTTCGTAGACCCGCACGCACTGCTCCCGGCCCACCACCCGCACCAGGTCGAGGTTGCGCACGATAAAGTCGCCCTGGACCAAAGCGTAGGTGTTCTCACCGATCAGGATATCCGTGCCGTACATCTTGTTGAGGCCTTCCAGGCGCGAGCCCAGGTTCACCTGGTCACCCAACACGCCGTAGGCGAAGCGGTAGCGCGAGCCCAGGTTCCCGATCAGCATCGGTCCGCTGTTGACCCCCGTGCGCGCCCGCAGACGGGGGCGGCCGGTGGGGGCCCAGTCTGTACAGAGCTTTTTCAAGCCGTCCCGCATGGCCAGGGCGGTTTCGCAGGCTCGCTGGGCGTGGTCCGGCTGTTCGATGGGGGCACCGAAAAAGGCCATGATCTCGTCGCCCACGTACTCCTTTAACGTACCGCGCTGACGGAAGATCTCCTCCGACATGCGGTCGAAGTAGTCGCTTAGGATGTTGACCATCCCCGACGGCCCGAAGCGCTCGGAGTAGCCGGTAAAGCTCTCCAGGTCGCTGAAGAGCACGGTCAGTTCCTTCTCCTCGCCCCCCAGCTTCAGGCGGCCGGGGTCTTTGAGCATCTCCTCGATGATCATCGGGGCGACGTACTGCCGGAAGGTGCCTTTGATGCGCCGGCGGTCCTTTTCCACCGTGGCGTAGCTGAAAACCGTAAGGGCGGTGTAGCTGACGGTCAGCGCCGTGAGGGGGTAGACCATGTTCAGCCACAGGTCGAACCGGACGAAGAGCCAGCGCGAAAAGAGAATGTAAAGGACAAAGAGGCCCAGGGTGATCAGGAGCCCTCGGCCGGCTCTGGTGCGGGGAATCAAAATACCGGGGACCAGGCCAAGAGAGATGACGGCCATCAGGTCGAAAATCCGCGACCAATGTGGTTTTTTGATGAACTGGCCGCTGAGGATGTTGTCGATGATCGTCGCATGGATCTCCACACCCGGGTAGACCGGGCTGAGCGGGGTCGATCGCAGATCGTGGGTGCCGGCGGCGGTGGCCCCCACCAGCACGATCCGGTCGCTGAAGGTTCCCGGCGGCGTGCGGTCGTTTAAAATGTCGGTGATGGAGTAGTGGGGAAAGGTTTTGGCCGGGCCCAGGTAGTTGATCCGCAGCTGCCCGTTTTCGTCGGTGGGGATGAAACGCTCGCCCATCTGGATCCCTTCCACCCCGTAATGGGGCACCTGCACGATCAGTTGGGGCCGGTCCAGGTAGTGCCAGGCGCAAAGCACCGTCAGGTGCGGGAAAAGGTCCTCCCGGCAGCCGATCATCAACGGTGCGCGGCGCACCACCCCGTCGCGGTCGCTGGCCACGGAAAAAAAACCGGCGCCATCGGCGGCATCGGACAAAATTTTCAGGTTGGCCTGAGGCGCATAAGCGGTGATGAACGGTTGCCCGGCGGATGTGGCATCCTCCTGGAGGATCATGGGGTACCTGGACTTGCCGATCAACCCCAGCTGACGGTCGATTTCCGCTTCTGCGATCTCGTAATCCAGCTCTTGCGGGTGCATGTGGAAGAAATAGCCCAGGATCGTGGCCGGCCGGGCGCGTTGGATGGCATCCGCTAAAATGCGGTCGTTGTCGGCCTTGCGGATGTTTTCATCCATGAGCGCGACCAGGTCTTCATCGGCAACCTTCAGGTAGCCCAGCGCCTCTTCGAACCCTTTGAGGAAGTTCAGGATGGCGTTTTCGTCCGGTTCCAAAAAGCCGATGTCGAAACCGATGACTTTGGCCCCGTCATCCGAAAGCCGGTCCACCAGGGCGGCGATTTTGGAGCGCGGCCACGGCCAGCGGCCCTCCTGGTCAAGACTTTTCTCGTCGATCAGGGCCAGGGCCACCGCTGGCGAGGGCTGCCGTTGCTGCCGCTGGTGAAACCGCAGGTCGTAGAGCTTCAACTCGAAGATGTGCAGGATGGGCACGTCGATCAGAAACAGGCAAACGGTCAGGGCGACCGCAAGAAGGCTGACGGCGGCGACGCCCCTTAGATATGCCGGAATGCGGGACGGTTTCATCTGCATTCTGCGACCTGGCCGTCAAGGAGAACCGGCGCCGGGGAAAGCGTCTGGCTCAGTGGCACTCTCCGCCGGTTCGGTTGCGAATCGGCCCTGGCAGGTACCGGCGCTAAATGCCCGGCCCCGCATCGGTGGATGCCGGTCGATCCCCATCGGCAAACAGGTAGTTGCCGAACACATTGGACTGCAGGTTGGCGATCCACTGTTTGCCCTCGTGGGTCACCTTGAGGTAGCCCAGGGCTTCCTGAACGTAGGGGCTGATCTGGTCCCAGTAGAATTTGGCGTTGCAGCTGCGCAGGTCCCCGGGGGTAGTGTATCCGAGCTTGCGGTTAAGGCCCACCTCTTCGAACTCGTAAAACAAGGCCGTGCATTTTTGCAGGCGGTTGGGGTCGGCCAGCTGCCCGATGTAATCGGCGGCGCGCACCATTCCGGGCAGCCCGGCGGTGTCGCGGTGGAACTCGTCATCGGGGACCGGGAAGCGCGTCATTTCGATGTAATCGGCGATGCGCTGCGCATCGAGCAGGCCGCCCGACTCGCGGAGCATCTGTTGTCCAAAACGCTCCAGAACAAAGCGCTTGCTGCGATCGATGTGATAGGGCGCCAGCTGGGCGTCGGTGCTGCCTTCAGGAAGCGTGACCGTCTCCCGGCCGATGCCGGTGGCCAGGCGATAGCCGTCGTCAGCGGCGCAGACCCCCTTGACATAACCGATGTCGTGGCAGAGCAGGGCGACCATGAAGTGGGCCCAGTCCTGCGGTGAGACCCCGCCTGCGGCCAGATGCCGGCCCTCCAGGATCGACTGCCCGGCCAGGGCGACCATGATGGTGTGCTCCACGTCATGGTACAGGGCGTCGGAATTGGCAATGATCTCCAGGGTCAGATGGGCCGTCCAGACGATGACATTGCCGACCCCTTTTTCCATATCGCTGTAGGTCCGCTGATAGGCTTCCTGGAGCTGTTGCCGGCAGTAGTCGGCTTTGATTTTCTGAAGGTTCAGCATGTTGTCCCGCCTGTCGGGGATGGTGACGGGATACGCGGTTGACCGGGCCGTCGCGGTAGCACACCCTCCCGCACGATGAGCTGCGGCGTGGGTTCCCCGGTCGTAATCAACAATGGAATCGGAAAGATAAAGCCATGTTAATCCGGGCGGGGCAGGGCTGTCAAGGCCGCGTTTCAAATGCTTTTTCGAACGAGCACTGTTCCTGCCGGCTCAACGACCTTCCTGAGCAGCCGAACCGCCGTGGTACACGGTCCGGATGCCCGGCGCTAGTGGGGCAGAGGGTAGCCGCGAGGCAACTCCCTATCCCCACGGGGCAAGCCCTTGAATTTTCGAGTATAACACCCACTTGACAACTGTCACGTGATTATTTACAGTATGCCCATGATAAAAACGTTTGCCGATAAGGAAACCCAAAAATTATTTGTTTCCGGCAAATCAAAACGCCTGCCGTCTGATTTATTACGAAGGGCGATAAGGCGTTTAGAATTTATACATTTTGCAAATGACCTAAATGACCTTTTGGTGCCACCTAGTAACAGGCTCCATGCTCTAAAAGGCGACAGGAAAGGGCAACATTCAATATCGGTAAATGACCAGTGGCGAATCTGTTTCCATTTCATCGAAGGCGATGCCTACGATGTTGAGATTACCGATTACCACCTAGGTTGAGCGATTGTCGAGCTTGCCGCAGATACAAGCAAGATGGCTTTGCGCTGTAGCCGGCTATGCGGGAAGACATCTGAAACCGGTGATACGGTAAGATCGGCAATCCCGAAGGGTTTTCCATTTTGGCGGCTGAAACGCACGTAAGCGATATTCATTCGTTTGCATCCAAAATACACCAAAATGGGAAACGCTCAATCTGGGTACCATTAGGATAAGGCAATGGCTATACCCAATACAACAAAGCGGTTAATCAGGCCGACTCATCCCGGTGAAATGCTCAGAGAGGATTTCATGCCGGACTACAACTTGAACACGACTTCCGTGGCAAATGCATTAGGCGTATCGCGCCAAACAATTAATGAAATTTTAAGAGAACGACGTGCTATCAGTCCGGCTATGGCGCTAAGATTGTCACGCCTATTCGGCAATTCACCGGAATTCTGGCTGAATGTACAGCATGCGTGGGACCTTTGGGATTCGGAACAGCGTTACAGCAAAGAATTGTCTCAAATCCAACCGTTGATAAGGTCGTAAAAAGTCTAATTCTTCGCTTCGTGAGGGTTTCGGGGCGCTATTTTGGTGGCGGCTAAATTGCAAGAACTCGTCGCAAGCTCCTCAAACAGCTTGCAATTTTTAACGCCTTCCCCAAAATCGCTTCTTCCCCCGAAACCCTCAATGGCGCTCAAAATTGACTTTTTACGAGGCTGTCAACCGTTGAGTGCCGTATGATCCAACAGCTGGTTGCAGCCACAGGATTTGGAAGAATCAGATGATCTCATCGGCGGGGGGTTGATCCGAAGTGCAGGGGGCTGGCTGGC
>JAWOIA010000140.1:0-7132 GCA_046484885.1 Desulfosarcina sp.
GGGGATCCATGCCCTCCAGACCCGTCGCCGGGCACCCGGAAGAGCAGGCCCCGCAGGTTAGGCAAAGATTCAGATTGCCGCCTTCCGGAAGAAGCTCCTTGACCTGATCCATAAAGGTGCTGCGCTTTTTTTTACCGCCCAATTGAATGAACTCATCACTCATGGATGTCGCCTCCTGTTTTGGTTTGGGATTCTCCGTTAAGCCAAAGCACAAAATGTGCCCGAACCTAAAAAAGAGATTTTTATAAAAGAAAAATACTATCAATAGGTTAGGTGCACACCAGTCCAGAGAACGTGAAAACAGTTGCACCGATGCGTTGATAGAAGCAGCCATGAGTTCCGTTTTTGCGACCCTTTCCGATCGATCCGGACCAGAAGCCGGTTAGCCGGGGCGCTTCGAATTCAACCATTTTGTTGCATTATTGCTTGCCAAACCCATTAACCTGTTGTACTTTAGCCTCAACGTCGAGTGTTCGCCCTTGGCGGATCATGCGTAAAAACCTACTCGCAATGCGGTCTTAACCTTCCTGTATGTAGCTTCGCGCTGATCTAACTCCCTGGAGTCAGGTGGATCGCCGATTGATGCCCCCGGTGGTGTATCGGCTCATCTGGTTCTTTTTTCCAGGACGGGCGGCTCTGAGCGTTGGCTGCGGGACCAGACCCGAATCGATTAACCGAGAAGAGATTGATGGACGAGAACAAACGAAAAAAAATTGAAGCCAAGCTGTTCCAGCTGTTTTCCCAGACCGAACCCAGCCCGACCACGGGTCCCCACGCCAACACGAAGCCTGCCGTTATCAAGGTGATTCGTCGCCGCAGGGGCAAACCTGATCTGAAGGTAGCCTGAAACACGCCCATACCGGCAACTCTGCCGACTCGATCAATCCAGCGCCATGAGTGGTCCCGATAGGCTCGGCCGCGGGGCTGCATTCTGCCGCGTGGTCTGAGGCCTGGCTGCGCTACTGCTGTCGGAACGGTCCAGCCTGCCCGGCGGTCGGTTATTGAGCCAGCCGACGGTGATGGTTCGCCGATCGTGCCTGCCCATGGGATCCGCCAGTCGCGCAACGGTTGCGCGGCCCTGGAAATGGTGGTATTCAAAGCCTATTCCCGAATGGATGGATGTCCGGAACCATGCCGAATTGACCCGAGAGCCACCGCAGACCATGACCCAGACCCTGATCGCCTGCCGCGAGTGTGACCTGCTGCACCGCGTCAAAGCCCTGTCGCGGGGCGGCAAAGCACGATGCCGGCGCTGCGGTGCTCTACTGGGCGCTCATTCGTCGCAGACCCTTGAGTGGTCCTTGGCCTGTTCCCTCGCTGGTTTGGTATTCCTGGTCATAGCCAACACCTACCCATTTTTATCGTTGGAATCCCAGGGCGCGATTTTGGAAACCAACCTGATAACGGGTGCGATGATGCTTGCCGATCAGGGCTTCGCAGGTCTGACCGTGTTGGTTCTGCTAAACAGTGTGCTGGTTCCCGGCACCTTGTTGGGGGCTCTGGTATACGTGTTGTGGCCTATGCGACGAGGCTACCGTCTGCCGGCAAGTCGGCGGGTTTTTAGAATGGCACTCGCCCTGAGGCCGTGGAGCATGACCGAAGTGTTTCTTTTAGGGATTCTGGTGTCCGTGGTCAAGTTGGCGAAAATGGCTACCATTATTCCCGGAACGGCTCTGATCGCCTTCCTTGGCCTGGTCTTTGTGTTGGCTGCAATCAACGCATTTCTGGACCCATACGCCATCTGGGAAAAAATGAGCCGACGGCGATGACCCCTGTACCTGGCGCCTATACCGCCGCACAATGCGGTCTTTTCAACTGTCGCACCTGTGGCCTGCTGGTTCGACGGTCCGAGATGGCCGAACGGGGGCGGCGCATATGCCCTCGCTGCGGCGCGCGCCTTTATTTTCGCAAACCCAACAGTATTCAACGGACCTGGGCACTGGTCATTGCGGCCTTTATTTTCTACATCCCGGCCAATCTGTTGCCGGTTACCATCACAACCTATCTTGGCAGCACCCAATCGGATACGATATTAAGCGGTATTTTGTTTTTCATGCAGACCGGCTTATGGGGGCTTGCTCTGATTATTTTCGTTGCCAGCGTCGTGGTTCCGATTGCCAAGTTGATTGTTCTGGGCGGACTGCTGCTTTCGGTGCAACGACGTTCGCACTGGCGACCGCGCGATCGCGGCCGGCTCTACCGCATCGCCGAACTGGTGGGGCGCTGGTCCATGCTGGATGTTTTCGTAGTGACGGTGTTGGTGGCGCTGGTTCGCCTCGGGTATCTCACCACCGTCGAAGCGGGTCCCGGCATCGTTTTTTTTGCCGCGGTGGTGGTCATTACCATGATTGCGGCCATGACCTTCGATTCGCGCCTGATTTGGGATGCACTGGAGGCCAACCATGAATCCAATAGATGTGGATAAGGCTTTTTCCGAGCCGATACCGGAACCTGAGATCCAGCGCGGTAAACGCCTGTCCATTGTTTGGCTGATTCCAATTCTGGCTGCTCTGATTGGTATCTGGTTGGCGGTCAAGGCCGTCCGGGAAATTGGGCCGACCATCACCATTGTTTTTGAATCCGCCGAAGGGCTGGTGCCCGGAAAAACAGAAATCAAATACAAAGATGTCACCGTCGGCAAGGTGCACAAAATCCGCCTCAGCCCGAGCTTGAGCCAAGTGCTGGTGACGGCCGTCATGTCGCGTGAGGTGGCCGCCCACCTGAACCTGGACACCGTGTTCTGGATCGTCCGGGCGCGAGTGGCGGCGGGGGAGGTCACCGGCATCAGCACGCTGTTGTCGGGAGCCTATATCGGCATGATTCCGGGCGCCGGCGGCCGGGTTGTCGACCGCTTTGAGGGGTGGGACCGGCCACCGACGATTTTGCGGGATACGCCGGGCCGGCTGTTCAACCTGCGGGCTGAGCGATTGGGGTCTCTGGATATCGGGTCTCCGGTGTATTATCGGCAGGTCAGGGTGGGGCGGGTAACCAATACGGAAATGGCTCCGGATGGTACCGGTGTGCATCTGGAGATTTTCGTGGAAGCACCCCATCATGACCAGGTTACCATCCAGTCACGTTTTTACAATGCCAGCGGCTTGAATCTTCAGGTCGGCGCCGATGGCCTGCGCCTCGACACGCCCTCTCTGGCCAGCCTGCTGGTGGGCGGCATCTCGTTTTTTACGGCCGAAACGACCCAACCCCACCCTCGGGCACCAGCGGGCCAGACGTTCACGCTATTTGACAACCGCGACACCGCTGCCGCCGCCTCATTCAGTGCCCAAGAGTATTACCTGGTCTATTTTAAGGAGTCGGTCAGGGGGCTTTCGGTAGGTGCCCCGGTTGAATTTTACGGTATCCGGGTCGGCGAAGTGGTCAGTGTCCGATTGGAGTTTGATCGGCAGGAACTCTCGTTCCAGATTCCGGTGCTCATTGCCATTGAACCGGATCGAATCACCGGGATCGACCAGGCGCCTTCTTCGTCGGCATCCATAATGGCCCAATTGGTGGAAAAAGGGCTGCGGGTGCAGCAGCAGACAGCCAATCTGATAACCGGTCAATGTTACCTGAGCTTGCGCATGATTCCAGATGCCGCTCCCTGGGTCATGCCACCGGGTGCCGACCATCCGGTGCTGCCCACCATTCCCAGCGCAGTCGAAGAGATTTCGGCCAGTGCCAGACGATTGATGGATCGCTTTGACAGCCTTGCTCTGGAAGCGACCCTGGATGATATCCGTGAGGCCGCCCGACAGGTAACGCAAATGACCGGCTCCAGCACTCTGGAACGAGCCATTGAGAACATTGACCAGAGTTTCGCCCAGTTCAAGCAAACGGCCGCCGATCTAAATGACGCTACCTTGCCGAAAATGAATGATCTGCTCGACCAGGCGCGGCGGTCCTTGGGCCGCGGAAACGAGGTGCTGGAGGCTGCCGACTCCCTGTTGGGTGACGGCGCGCCCATCGTCTACAACCTGAATCGGCTGCTCCTGGAACTTCAGGAGGCGGCTCGGGCGGTAGAGGCCCTGGCCGAGTTTTTGGAGCGCCATCCCGAGGCCGTCATTTTTGGAAAGGGGCGCCCCAAATGATCCCCAGGTCAAGCTGGTTGCTTGTTTACAGCCTGGCGCTGACGCTTGCTCTGCCAGGATGTCGATCGATCACCCCGGGGGTGACCCATTATACCCTCAGTCCAATTCGGGCGCAAACCGTCGAAGGGGTCGCCGCAAGTGACCCGATGGTCGCTATTGGCCTGCTTGCGGTTGAATTACCCCGTTATGTCAACCGGCTCCAGATGGTGATCCGGACTGGACCCCACCAGCTGGAGATCGCCTCGTGGCACCGCTGGGCCGACTACCCGGACCGGTTGGTGCAAGCGATCCTGGTAGAAAACCTGCAGATGCTTCTGCCCCATACCCGAATCGCCCCCATGCCGTGGCCGATAGGGCCAAACCCGGATCTGAGCCTCTCTTTTCAGTTCGTGGAGTGGGTTGCTACCGCCGATGGGGAGGTGCGGTTGAGTGCGGTGTGGACCCTTTTCGGTGCCGATCGGCACTCCATTGTCCGGTCCGACCGGGTTACCCTGATCGAGCCGCTGGCCGGCACAGGGTTTGAAGAACTGGCTGCTGCTCACAGCCGCGCACTTGAAACCCTGTGCCGGCAGGTTGCCCAAGGGCTGCACGAACCGGTTTTCAGTCACCCGTCAGGACCTCCAACCACGCGGGGTCGATAAAAACACTTGACAAAAACAGCGCACCAGGTATGGATGGGGCTACTTTCATCAGGTGCATCATGCGCTGAAAAGGGAACCCCGTGAAAATCGGGGACGGGCCCGCCTCTGTAATCGGGGACGAAAGCCGCAACACAGCCACTGACGGCCCTTGGCCGTTGGGAAGGCGCGGCCGGTAGAGCGATCCGTGAGTCAGAAGACCTGCCTGATGAAGCTGAGCCGCGTATGCGTGGACGGTATCCGGCTCCCGATTGATTGCCGTGGATAAAAAAGGGACATCCCCGGGTCGCCATGTTGGCCGGTCCGGGGATTTTTCTTTTTGGGGGGGCTGGATGAAGCGCAGGATCTCGTGGAGTATGGGTGCCGTCGCCTGGGTTTTTGCAACGCTGGGCCTGGCGGCGGAGCCGAGCGTCCCCAGATCGTCGGTGATGCTCGATGCCGTGGTCGTCACCGCCGAAAAGATCGATGCAAAGCAGCTTACGGGTGATGTGGACCCGACCCTGTCGCCGGTCATGACCACCACCATTCAACGCGAGTCTTTCGAGGGCAAAACCGAGAGCCTCGCCGAAGTCATCGAAAAAGAGGTGGGGGTCCAGATTCGCCAGTCAGGCGGCTTGGGTTCATTTTCATCGGTCTCGCTGCGGGGCTCATCCAGCGACCAGGTGCTGGTTTTCATGGACGGCATTCTGCTCAACGATGCCGCCGGCGGCGGCGTCGACCTCGGTGGCATCGCCCTTTCGGATGTGGCCGCCATCGATATCTACCGCGGCGCCGTTCCCATTCACTTCGGCGACGCCGGCATCGGCGGGGCGATCAACATCCGCACCCTGCGGGCCGAGAAGGAGCTGCAGGGCAGCCTGGCCGGTGGTTACGGATCCTTTGACAGCCGTACGGTCAACGCCTTTTTCAACCACAAGCCGGGGCGTTTCGACTACCTGGTATCGGCCGACTACCTGGCTTCGGACAATGATTATGAAATCCTCAACGACGGCGGAACGAAGTGGAACCCCGCCGACGATCGCATCGAAACGCGCAACAACGCCCAGGTGGAACAGGCCAATCTGCTGGTCAAGGCCGGCTATGACGCCTCGGACAGCCTGCGCTTGGACCTGATGAACCAGTTTTTCACCAAGGACCAGGGTCTGCCGAGCTGGAACAACAGTGCCCTGACCCGCACAACCCTTGAGACGGACCGCAACATCCTCACCTTGAAAATGACGGCCGACGATCTGAGCGCCGCCCACCTCAACACCACCACCCGGCTCTCCTACACCTGGAAGGAGGAGACCTACGACGACCGGGAGGGGCAGATCGGTCTGGGCAGCCAGTACGAGATTTACACCACCAAGCGCTATCTGGCCGACACCTTCGTCGAGTGGGCTGGGGATTGGCAGCAGGTGATCGCCACCGTCAACCTGATGCACGAGACGTATGCGCAGGACGACCTCCTGGGTCGATCCAACCCCGGGGAGAGCCGGCGCGACACCGTCGCCCTGGGCTTGCAGGACAGCATCTTTTTACTCGACGACGCCCTGATTGTGGTTCCGGCCCTGCGCTACAACTGGATCGAAGATACCCTCGGACCCGGCACCACGTTCTGGGGTGGCACCCAGGAGGAACAGCGCCGCCGGGACGACTATTTCACCCCTCAGATCGGTCTGCGCTACGGGCCGGCCCAGTGGTTGACCCTGAGAACCAATCTGGCCGAGTATGTGCGTCAACCCTCTTTTTTCGAGCTCTTCGGGGACCGCGGCCTGTTTGTCGGCAATCCAGACCTGAAAGAGGAGCGCGGCCGCAATTTCGACATTGGCGCTGAAGGCCGCTGGACGCAGCCCTTCGACTGGCTGCAGCGCCTCTCCCTGGCGGCGGCCTTTTTCTACACCGATGCCCAGGATTTGATCACCCGGGTGTACGATTCCCGGGGCATCGGCCGGTCGGTCAACATCTCCGACGCCGTGATTCAGGGGGTCGAGGTCAGCGCTGCCGCCGAGTTTCTGGACCGCTTCCGGGCCGTGGTGAACCTGACCCATCAGGACCCGGAAAACCGCAGCCAGATCGCCGTATTTGACGGCAAGCGCCTACCCGGTCGCTATGAAAACGCCTTTCTCGGACGGCTCGAGGGCCGCTTCGGCGCTTATACCGTCTACGGCGAATATGTCGCCGAAACCGGCACCTATTACGACACGGCCAACCTGCTGCCCGCGGAAGACAAAAACGAGATCAATGCCGGTATCTCCTGGTCCCGCGGACCGTGGCTGTTGCGCCTTGACGCCAGGAATCTGACCGACGAGCGCATCGAGGACTTCAACGGCTTTCCCTTGCCCGGCCGGTCCGTTTTCGCCTCGGTCAAATACACCTTCGCCACCCGTTACTAACCCACCCACCCAAGGAGCGAGACATGATTCACCT
>JAWOIA010000157.1:0-3609 GCA_046484885.1 Desulfosarcina sp.
ATGTACAGCATGCGTGGGACCTTTGGGATTCGGAACAGCGTTACAGCAAAGAATTGTCTCAAATCCAACCGTTGATAAGGTCGTAAAAAGTCTAATTCTTCGCTTCGTGAGGGTTTCGGGGCGCTATTTTGGTGGCGGCTAAATTGCGAGAACTCGTCGCAAGCTCCTCAAACAGCATGCAATTTTTAACGCCTTCCCCAAAATCGCTTCTTCCCCCGAAACCCTCAATGGCGCTCAAAATTGACTTTTTACGAGGCTGTCAACCGTTGAGTGCCGCATGATCCAACGGCTGGTTGCAGCCACAGGATTTGGAAGAATCAGATGATCTCATCGGCGGGGGGTTGATCCGAAGTGCAGGGGGCTGGCTGGCGGTCAAGGCGCTGCGCAAGGCAAAGCGGTTTCAAAAAAGTGATGAGAGAGTGTTAGGGGATGGTGAGTTTGTCGAAAAAGTGTTGTCATTGGCGGATGAGAAAATGGAGCGGCGCTGGGGGCTGAAAGCTGAAGGTGTTGATGTTGAGGCAATTTTGAAAAGGGTGTCTGCATTAACCGGCGTTTCGCCTGAGATGATTGTAACGGGTGATCGCGATAGAAGGATCGTCACAGCACGCAGTTTGATATGTTATTGGGCGACTGAAGAACTTGGGCTAACACATCCGGAAATTGCGGAAAAATTGAGGGTGACGCAGGCTGCGGTCAGTATTTCGGCAAAACGAGGCCGGGTAATTGCAATGGAGAAAAAAGTAAAATTTACGAAATGTTATATTTTTATGAGCGTCCCCAAAATAAGTCAAAATACCGGCCGCAACGGCGGAGCGGTTGTGGGGCGATTCAATGTCCGTGGATTCAGTAGATTACCGCAATCAAGAACAGCCCCTGCGGCGGCGCCGTGGCGCCGGCGCGGCAGCGGTCCTTGGCCTGTAAAATGGCCCTGACCTCTTGAACCGGCATTTTGCCCAGCCCCACTTCCACCAGTGTTCCGACAATGTTTCGCACCATGAAGCGCAGGAACCCGTCGGCCTGGATGTCGTAGGTCAGGCGGCCGTCTGCGGTCTGGGATACGATTGAATCGGTAACGGTCCTGACGGTGTGGCTGCGAGGGCTGCCGGCGCCTTCAAAGGCCTTGAAGTCATGCGTGCCGATGAAAGCTTGGGCGGCTTGGGCCATGGCTGCCGCGTCCAAGGGCCGGCGGATGTGCCAGACAAACTGGCGGCCGACGGCCGGCGCGAGGGCGTGATTGTGAATGTGGTAGCGGTAGTGTTTGGACCGGGCATCAAAGCGGGCGTGGAAACTGGCCGGCATCGGCTCGCAGGCACGCACCACCACATCGTCGGGCAGCAGGCTGTTCAGGCCGTTGAGAAACGCGGTCCCGTTTAGACCGCAGGCGGTCCGAAAACTGGCCGTCTGGCCCAGGGCGTGGACGCCGGCGTCGGTGCGGCCCGATCCGATCAGGGGAACCGTTTCGCGGGTCATGACGGCCAGGGCCTGTTCGATGGTCTGCTGTACCGTGCGCGCCTGTTTCTGGCGCTGCCAGCCGTGAAAGGCCGAGCCGTCGTATTCGATGGTCAACTTAAAGGTGGTTGGCATATTTTGAGCCGGCATCGGGGTCTTTGCGCTCCTAAAACAGCAGCAGCACGGCGCTCAGGGAGAAGAACGACAGCAGGGTGGAGAGCAGGATGGCCGCCGAGGCGAATTGGGTGTCGCTGTTGAGCTGGGAAGAGAGTACGATAATGGCCGGGGAGGTGGGCAGCGCAAAAAAAAGCATCCCCACCTGCATGGAGAGGGGCTCGGCGCCGAACACCCCCAGGAAAAACCAGCCGACGATGGGCAATACCAGCAGTTTGACCAGTGCGCCCAGCAGGGCATGGCCCAGGTGATCCCCAAGACACCTGATGGTCAGGGTGCCGCCGATGGAGAGCAGGGCCAGGGGCAGGGCCACCATGGCGGCCAGGTGTAAGGTGTTGTCCAGGAAAACCGGAAAGGTGCCGATGAACCGGGAGTAGGCCATGCCGGCCAGACAGCCGATAATCAATGGGTTGGAGGCCAGGGCGCGCAGGGTGATGCGCAGCCGCTCGGCAAGATTAAGCGTCTGACCGGCGTACCAGATCAGGGTCGAGACGGCCAGCACGTTGATAATGGGGATGAGAAACCCGATCAAAATGCCAAAGCGCCACACGCCGGCTTCCCCCAGGGCGTTCATGACCACGGCCATTCCCGCATAGGTGTTGAAGCGGTAGCAGCTTTGTGAAAACGAGCCGGCCACAAAATTCGACACGCGGAACAGCTTCAGACAGACGGCACTGATGAGGTAGACCGCGACCACGGCGCAGACGGCGGCGAGGATCAGGTCCAGGGCGGTTCTATCCAGCGAGGGGGCGGAGCCGATTTTCCAGAACAGCATGGCTGGGAAAAAAATGAAGTAGACCAGCCGGTCCACTGCCTTGAGAAAGCCTTGCGTGGTCAACTGGATGTGGCGCAGCAGGGCGCCCAGACCGATCAGGGCGAACACCGGGAACAGGTTGTTCAGGATCAGCATGAAGGGTTAAATCCTGTCGCAGCGCAAGCCGGCCAGCTGTCGCTCCATGGCCTCGTCCATGCAATGGATGAAGCGGGCCAGGGGGTATGTGCTGCCGCAGCCCGTGCAGCAAAACACAACCGACCGTCAGCGGCGGGTCAACTCGAGCAGGCGGCTGCAGTGGTCGCAGCGGGGTCGTTGGTCAGCCATTTTTCTTTTCCGGGTTCGGCTATCGGCGGGCTGGTCTGCCGGCATCAAATTGCATTCAGCCGTTTTCTATGTCATATAATGCCGGTTTGCAAGGGCGATAAGGCTTGCCGAATTGACAGCGCCGGACGATTGGGCAATGGCAGGCGCGTGCCCGCTACCATTAAAATTGGAGTGATGTGATGGGCTCCTTGACCTGTAAAGGGTTCAGCGCCTGCGGCATGGCTGCCGGCATCAAGAAAAAGGGCGGCCTGGACCTGGGGCTGCTGGTTTCGGACCGACCGGCCCGCGTGGCGGCGGTCTTTACCCGCAACCGGGTCCAGGCCGCGCCCGTGCTACTGGACCGGCAGCGGGTCCGGTCCGGCACGGCCCGGGCGGTGATTGTCAATGCGGGCAACGCCAATTGCGCCAACGGCCCTCAGGGCCTGGCGGCTGCCGCGGCGATGACCGCCGCGGTTGCCCGGGCGCTGGACATACCCGACGATCAGGTCCTGGCGGCCTCTACCGGCGTCATCGGCGCGCCCTTTCCGATCGAGGCCGTCCAGGCGGCCATCCCTGCCTTGGTCTGCCGGTTGGATGAAAATGGGGTTGCGGATCTGGCCCGCGCCATCATGACCACCGACACCCGACCCAAAACCGCCTTGCGCAACGGTTCGGTGGGTGACAGGCCCTATGGCATCCTCGCCGTGGCCAAGGGCGCCGGAATGATCCGGCCGGACATGGCCACCATGCTCTGCTTTGCCTGCACCGACGCCGAGGTTGCCGCTGCCGACCTGCAGGCGATGCTCCAGCGTGCGGTGGACGGCTCCTTCAACCGCATTACCATCGACGGCGACACCAGCACCAACGATACGGTGATTCTGATGGCCAACGGCGCCGCCGGCGCCCAG
>JAWOIA010000032.1:0-13877 GCA_046484885.1 Desulfosarcina sp.
CTCAAATCCATTGCTGAACTGCCTGCCGGGCCAATGGGAGAGGGTACCCCGTTTTCCATTCTGGTTTTTCTGGGTGATCCCTGAACGATAACCTGAACGTCGACGATGTTTTCGTCCTTGGTCAGCATCAGGGACTCTTCCAGGATACTTTCGGGCCGGCCTGCCCGGGTGGTCCGAAAGCCGATTTCGGCGCGCCGGATGCTGGAGACATCCACCACGTCCACGGCCATGATGGGCCAGGGGAGGCGATAGTTAAGACCGGGATCGGTCGTGCCCACGTGGCGGCCGAATCGGCGCTCAACCCCTTGTTCCCCGGGGCCGACCATGTAGACTCCGGTGGACAGCCAGACAGCCACGACCACCACCACGATGGCGATATAACCGAAAGGACCATAGCGTTTAAGCAAGGTTTGTCCTTTTTCAAACCATTCAGGCATTTTATCATCCTGTGAGGGCCATTTGTAACGACTCATCATTCCTCCTCTTGGTTATTGCAGGGTTTGCAATTGTCTTGATAAAGATGCTACCGTTCCGGTGCAGTTACAGTCGGCACCCTCATGGAACCGCAGCGCCTTGCTCTCAGTTTCGCGGGAGAGAGTAGCGTGATAATGATCTGGGGTCAATCTTTATCGGCGTAGGAAACAAGTTTCGAAATGCGGCTACCAGCAACGCTGCCGTGCTGGAAAACCAAATCAGCCCTCTCGAAAAAAAAGTCAATTTGGAGCGCCATTGAGGGATTCGGGGGCAGCGGCGATTGGGGTGGAAGGGTTGAAAATGGCCGCCTGGCCACAAGGGGCGTGCGACGCGTACTTGCCATTTAGCCACCGCTGAAAGCGCGCCCCACAACGACAAACGCGTCTTTTGGCGCGTTCATTAAACCTTGAGCGATTGTCGAGCTTGCCGCAGACACAAGGACGATGGCTTTGTGCTATAGTCGTCTGTGCGCGAAGGCATCTGACACCGGTGATGCGGTAAGATCGGCAATCCCGAAGGGTTTTCCATTTTGGCGACTGATACGCACCATAGCCCCAGTCATGCTTTTGCAGTTTAAAGATACCAATCGACGTCTGCGATGCCCTGTTTGCCTGATGCCGCCTGGATGGGGTCACAGTCGGATCGTAGAGGAAACCAACATGGCACTCCGTGAAAGACTAGCGGGCGGCACCGCCAAAATCTGCGGTTTTCTGGCCCTGCAACGCAGCACCGTCGGCGTTCTGGCCATGGTCGTGCTGTTGGGAATGGGCGAACGCATGGCCGAGCGGTTTCTGCCCATCTATATGCTGGCCTTAGGGGGTGGTGTACTGGCAGTGGGCCTTTTGCAGGCCATGGACAACCTGCTCTCGGCCCTCTACGCCTTTCCGGGAGGCTACCTCTCGGACCGCATCGGAACCAAACGGTCGCTGTTGATATTCAACCTGGTGGCCATGGCCGGCTTCGCCCTGGTGATCCTGGTTCCCACCTGGCAGGCGGTGCTGATCGGGGCGGTGCTGTTCATTTCCTGGTCGGCCATATCGCAGCCAGCCAGTATGAGTCTGATCTACAAGGTTCTGCCAACCCACAAGCGCACCATGGGTGTGACCATGCACGCATTGGTCAAGCGCATACCCATGGCCCTCGGACCTCTGCTCGGCGGGCTTTTAATCGGCATGTGGGGGGAGCGTGATGGTGTCCGGATCGCTTTTGGCGCGGCTCTGACCCTGGCCATCGTGGCGCTGCTCCTGCAGCAGCGACTGATCGAGGATGATCGGCCGATTTCGGCATCAGCAGGCGACACCTGCCAATTAACTCCCGAGAAAAACCCACTGAAACTGTCCCGGCTCATGAACCCGGCCATGAAGCGGTTGCTGGTAGCCGATATTCTGGTACGGTTCTGCGAACAGATCCCTTATGCCTTCGTTGTTGTCTGGAGCATGAAAGTGATAACGGCACCGGTATCGGCCCTGCAGTTCGGACTGCTGACCAGCATCGAAATGGCCACGGCGGTGCTGGTGTACATCCCGGTGGCCTACCTGGCCGACCGCAGCACCAAGAAGCCCTTTGTGCTCATCACGTTCGGCTTTTTCACCCTGTTCCCTCTGGTGCTGCTTTTCAGCCACTCCTTCGAGTGGTTGATCGTGGCGTTCACCTTGCGCGGGCTCAAGGAGTTCGGTGAACCCACCCGCAAGTCACTGATCATGGACTTGGCCCCGGACAGCTGTAAAGCCGGCATGTTCGGCCTTTACTACCTGATTCGGGACGTTGTCGTCTCGGTTGCCGCTTTGGGTGGTGCATTTCTCTGGCAGGTCAGTCCGCAGACAAACCTGATCACGGCTTTTTTCTTCGGGGTCATGGGCACCGCAGGCTTTGCGATTTTTGGCGGCGATATCCAGGCATCCACCGGCCGCAAGGAACCGGTATGACAATAGTAAAACCATTGCCGCCGAAGGCGGTTTCATTCAAAGAAGCCCTTAAATTTTGGACCAAATTGGGATTCATCAGTTTCGGCGGGCCGGCCGGTCAGATCGCCATCATGCACCAGGAGGTGGTGGAGCGGCGCCAATGGATCGATGAAAACCAGTTTCTGCGGGCCCTGAACTTCTGCATGCTGCTGCCCGGTCCCGAAGCTCAGCAATTGGCCACCTACATCGGCTGGCGGCTGCATGGCACATGGGGCGGGATGGCCGCCGGCTCCCTCTTCGTCTTTCCGTCAATCTTCATTATGCTGCTGCTCAGCTACCTGGCCGTGGCCCGCATTGACACCCTGGCCGTTTCGGCCGCGTTCTACGGCATCCAGCCGGTGGTGGTGGCGGTGGTCATCGAAGCGGTGGTGCGGATTGGCAAAAAGGCCCTGAAACACCATGTGCTTTATGCATTTGCCACTCTGGCGTTTGTCGCCATCTTTCTCTTCAACGTTCCGTTTCCAACCATCGTGGCAGCGGCAGCACTTGGCGGTTTGCTCGTGCAGCGATGGTTGCCGCAGGTTTTCTGCAAGGGCAATTTTGACGCCCAAACCCGCGAATGTCGCTTGGAAGCCGAAACGGTCGCCAGCGCAAACGGTGCCCGGCCTTCCTTTTCCCGCGTCATGCGAATCTTTTTCATCTGCCTGGTCTTGTGGACGATCGTGGTTGGCGGCGTCTGGGCCTGGCGGGGGGCCGGTGACACCTTGACCCAGATCGGTCTGTTTTTCACCAAGGCCGCCTTTGTAACCTTCGGTGGTGCCTACGCCGTCCTGACCTACATAACCGAGGTCGCCGTATCGAGCGGCTGGCTCTCGACCGAGCAGATGTTGATCGGTCTGGGTCTGGCCGAATCCACCCCTGGCCCGTTGATCATGGTGACCCAGTATGCCGGTTTTTTGGCGGCCTGGAACCTGCCTGGCGGACTGACTCCATTGAACGCCGCAATCCTCGGTGCTCTGATCACCACCTATGTGACCTTTCTGCCCTGTTTTTTCTTCATCTTTGCCGGTGCGCCGTTCATTGAAGCCATGGCAGGCAACCGGCGGTTGCAGGCCGCACTCACCGCAGTCACCGCAGCGGTGGTGGGTGTAATCCTCAACCTTGCGGTCTGGTTTGGGCACAAAGTGATACTGCCCGACAGCGGCATTGACCTTTTTGCACTGATCTCGGCTTTGATCTCGTTACTGCTGATGCAGAAATATCACCTGCCGGTCCACTACCTCGTGCCGCTGGGTGCGGTGGCAGGAGTTGTTTGGCGCGTGGTTGCTTATGGTTAACCCCGGGTAAAACGGTCACAACAGCCGCACAATAAAACAGCCATCGTTCCCGTTCCGTCGCGGTTTTTGTGCCCCTGCGCCCCCTGTCAGCACCCACGACCCCGTTGCCCACCCAGCCGGTCTCTTACAACTGCCTTCGCATCGGGGTACGTCCCTATCAGCGTTTCTTTCCAATCTCAAAGGCGTTACCAATAGGCGCCCCGATGCCATGATAGCGTTTGACTTCGGGGCTGTAGATCATGGGACGGATTTTTTCGATGTCCGGCATTCCATCATTATCCAGCATATGCTCATCTACTTTTACATCTACAATCTCACCTACGAAATGGGTGTGCAAGCCGATCTCGTAATGATGAATAACACTGCATTCTAAAACCATGGGGAACTCTCTGACATACGGGGCATCAACCAGTTCGGATCTGACCGGTGTCAGGCCGGTCTCCTTAAATTTGTCTGCGGTTCGGCCGGATGCCATGCCGAAATAATCAGCCTCTTGAACATATCGTTCAGAGGGAACGCTGAGCGTATAAGCTAATTTTTCAATGATATTGCCATAGGTATACGTTGCCTTGCGAAGGGAAATGGTCACACAAGGTGGTTTGGAACAACAAATCCCGCCCCACGCGATGGTCATCACGTTTGGATTCCCTTTGGTATCGTAAGATCCAACACACCAGACCGGTGTAGGAAAGACGAGTGTTTTCGGGCCGAATGATTTTTTCATGCTGTTCAGTCCTTTCATGTTCGTTGTTGTTTCCTACTGAACGAAAACAAAAACGGTCTATAGCGAAAAACCATAGACCGTTGATTTTACTGGTGCGCCCGGCAGGATTCGAACCTGCGGCCTACGGATTCGTAGTCCGGCACTCTATCCAACTGAGCTACGGGCGCGGAAAAAGTTGGACTGATTTCTAAGCCATACCGCCGATCATGTCAATGGGTTCCTGATATTTTTATTGAAACCCGCCCGCAAAGCGGCTAATTGCCACTGATGGAGTTACGCCATGACAGTTTTATGCAAATGGCCGTCGACCAAGCCATTGCTGCGGGCCGGATGGGTGAGGTGCCGGTCGGAGCCGTCATCGTGGATGCCGAGGGAGAGGTGATAGCCAGGGACCATAACCGCACCATCCGTTCGTGTGACCCATCGGCCCACGCGGAGATCAATGTGCTGCGCACCGCCGCCCAGCGACGTGGCAATTACCGTTTGTTAAACACCACACTCTATGTTACCATCGAACCTTGTGTCATGTGCATGGGAGCGGTTCTGCACGCACGGGTGAAAGCCCTCGTGTTCGGGGCATCAGACCCCAAGTGGGGAGCCGCGGGAAGCCTTTATCATCTTGGACAGGACACCCGGTTCAACCATCAGGTCGAAATCCTGAATGGGATCTGCGAGGACCGGTGTCGGTCGGTGATCCAGGCTTTCTTTCGTGAACGGCGCTAGGTCGCGGAGACCAAAGGCGCGCTGGTCTGCCGGTCTTTTGGCGTTTCTGGGTTGAGAGGGAGCATTTCGTGGCAAACGTCGTGATTGTTGGAACCCAATGGGGTGATGAGGGGAAAGGCAAAATCGTGGATCTGCTGGCCGCCGATGCCGACATGGTGATTCGTTTCCAAGGCGGCAACAACGCCGGCCACACCATGGTCGTAGCGGGCGAACAGTTCATCAGTCACCTGGTTCCATCCGGCATCCTTCAACAAAAAACCTGCGTCATCGGCAACGGGGTTGTCGTGGACCCGCAAGTGCTGATCGAAGAGATCGATTATCTGGCCCGCAAGGGGGTTGCCGCCGGGCCCGACCGACTTTTGATCAGCGACCGCGCCCACGTGATCATGCCCTACCACAAATTGATCGACCAGGGCCGTGAAACGCTCACCGGTGAAAAAAAAATCGGGACCACCGGGCGGGGTATCGGACCCTGCTACGAGGACAAAGCAACCCGGCGGGGCATCCGTTTTGTGGATCTGATCGACCCGGAATCGTTTCAGGAGCGCCTGGAGGCCATCGTCCCCGAGAAAAATTTCTACCTGGAGAAATTTCTGGGCTGCGAAAGCGTGGACCTCGAATCGATCCGGGTGCGTTACACCGAATTCGCCAAGCGGTTAGAATCCCACGTTGCCAACGTATCGGTTGAATTGCAAAAGGCCACCCAAGCCGGCAAACAGCTTCTTTTTGAGGGTGCCCAGGGAACCCACCTGGATATCGACCACGGGACCTACCCCTATGTCACGTCATCCAACACTGCCGCCGGCAATGCCTGCTGCGGCAGCGGCATCGGCCCCCAATCGATCACCGCAGTCATCGGCATCGTCAAGGCCTACACCACCCGGGTCGGTGCCGGTCCATTTCCATCGGAGCTTTTTGACGAGGTGGGCGACCGGATGCAACGGACCGGGGCCGAGTTCGGCGCCACCACCGGTCGGCGGCGGCGTTGCGGCTGGCTGGATGCGGTCATTCTCAACAACGCCGTAAGGCTCAACGGCCTCACCGGCCTGGCCATCACCAAACTCGACGTTCTCAGCGAACTGGAGGAACTGAAAATCTGCACCGCCTACCTGCTCAACGGGGAGCGGATCAAGCATGTGCCGGCTAATCTTAACCACCTGACAGCCTGCTGGCCGGTATACGAAACCATGCCCGGCTGGCAGGCCGATATCCGCGACGCCCGACGGTACACGGATCTACCCCAAGCGGCTCGGCAATACCTGTCGCGCATCGAGACCCTGAGCGGGGTTCCGATCCAAATCGTCTCGGTGGGCCCTGGGCGGGATGAGACCATTGTACTTGAGAGCCCCTTTTCCCGATAAAAAGGCATTTCAAGGGGTATTCATCCTATTGACTTTTCGCATGCCTTGAAATAATAGGACCTCCCATCGGGACATGGCTCAGTCTGGTAGAGCACAGCGTTCGGGACGCTGGGGTCGCAGGTTCAAATCCTGCTGTCCCGACCAATCGAAACCAAGGGTTGCAGATCATGTCAGCTGCGGCCCTTTTTTCATTTTTTCCGGTTATGCGGCCCCCTCAAAGCGCTGGTGCGACCCACCGAGCGCTCAGGCTGCCGCTTACAAAAATTGGAATGTCCAGCTAGCCATTTCAGGGCGCAACAATAAGGTTTTACCTTATCCGCGTCCCGTGGTAATTATTGAGCCAGCGACAGCCTTATTCCCTGCCAAAGCGATGCTTCCCAACTGTGTGGGTGTGCGCGCACAAAGCACTTGGTCACGGGTTGACACAATCGACTCCATGGGGGGCGCTGCATCTGAAACGGGGGCTTTATGCGCAACAAACTTTACGAGTGGCTGATCGGGGACGCGACCGATTTTTGCTATCGATCCAGCCTGGACTATTTTACGGAAAACGCCGTCATTCTTGATGTCGGCATCGGCAACGGGGTCATGGTTAAAGATTACCACGCCGCCATCAAAAAAAAACGACTTCAAATCATCGGGCTTGATATCAACAGCACCTACCTGAGGCAATGCCAGATGCTGGTAGAAGATTATGATTTAAGCGATCGAATCAAACTCTACCAGCAAGCAGTGGAGGCGTTTAACCCGCACCAAAATGGGTCCTTCGATTTTATTTTCTTCAGTATGAGCTTTATGCTCTTGAAAGATCAGGCAGCGGTGCTGGAGCGGGTGGCCAATTGGCTGCGTCCCCAGGGTGAAGTCGTTTTTTTTCAGACCATGTTCAAGCGCCGCAACCGATTCATCGAAGTGCTCAAACCGCGCCTGAAAAACCTGACAACCATCGATTTCGGGAAAATGACCTACGATGCCGATTTTTACGATTTGCTGGAAAAGCTCCATTTCAGCGTTCAAATGGATCGGTGTATGAAACGGACCTGGTACAACGGCACCTACCGGATCATCTCCGCCCGACCGTCACCCCCCCCAGTCGGGCCTGCCACTCACAAAGACTCGGCTAAGACAGCCCAAACAAGGAGGGCGACATGACCGTTCAACGCATCGGATGGATTGGAACAGGTGTAATGGGCCAGGCGATGTGTGGGCACCTCTTGGCGGCCGGACATCGCCTGACCCTGTTTAACCGCTCCCCTGATAAAGCCCGCCCGCTTCTGGAAAAAGGGGCGGTCTGGGCTGAAAGCCCCCAAGCCGTGGCCGACAAAAGCGACATCGTCTTTACCATGGTGGGGTTCCCGGAGGATGTCCGGGAGGTGGTTCTGGGGGACGCGGGCGTGGTGGCGGGCAGCCGGCCCGGAACCACGCTGGTGGACATGACAACCTCCAGCCCGGACCTGGCCCAAATCATCTACCGCGACTGTGCGGCCAAGGGGATAAAGGCCCTCGACGCGCCGGTTTCCGGAGGGGACGTGGGGGCACGCGAAGCCACTTTGGCCATTATGGTGGGCGGAGACCGGCCAGTGTTTGAAGCCGTCAAGCCCCTGTTGGCCATCATGGGCAAAACCATCGTCCGGATGGGTGGCGCCGGCACCGGTCAGCATACCAAAATGGCCAACCAGATCCTGGTGGCGGGAACCATGATCGGGGTGGTGGAATCGTTGCTGTACGCCCAGCGGGCCGGAATGGACCCCCACGGGGTCATCGATGTGATCGGCAGCGGGGCGGCCAGTTCATGGGCCATCAACAACTTGGGACGTCGAATTGCCGGCGGCGACTTCAACCCCGGTTTCTACATCAAACATTTCGTCAAGGACATGGGGATCGCTTTGGAAGCGGCGCGGCGAGCAAATCTATGCCTGCCGGGCTTGGCCCTGGTCAATCAGCTTTACGTGGCGGCCATGGCCATGGGATTGGAGAACCTGGGCACGCAGGGGTTATTTCAGGTGCTGGCGGCCCTCAATCGAAGGATGGCAACCGCTTCGCCCGCTGGTGCCTCGATCCGATAGGAATGGTCGGGTCTCAATTTTACTGCTGAGAGAGGACCCGATAGCGCACGCACAAGGTGTTTTCGTCCAGCTGCCAGAATTGTTCCAGTGCCAACTTCAGATCCACACCATCGGCAAAGACCGAGAGTCCGGACCCGAAGGCATAGGGTGAAATGGTGAGGATCAGTTCATCGATCAACCCCTCCGCGGCAAAGAGCTGGTTGATCGTCGCCCCCCCAACCACCACGGCGGTTTGATAGCCTTGCGCAGCCAGATCAGCCAGGATTTTTTTAGGCGGGGCCTGGGTAAACACCAAATCGTCCCGGTCGGAGCGCCGGTCGAGGTTGCGGGTCATGACCACGCTTTTGCGACCGGGCAGAACACGTCCGATCATATCGAAGGTCGTGGATCCCATGATCATGACCCCGGCTTTTTTAGTTATTTCGACATACAACCGTTTATCGGCCCTGCCGGTCCAGTCCGGGTAGTGATCCGAGGCCCGGGCGATTTTTCCATCTACCGTAATGGCAACCATCAGACTGACACGCATGGCAACACTATCCCCGGCTGCACCGTGAACTGGTTGAAAAAATCGGGCGATCCCAGCCGTCTCATATCACATCAGCGCATCCGGTCAAACCAAAAGGATGCCGGCCGGAACGAAACGCCCTGGCAAAAACAGGCCGAGTTGGACCATCAGGTTTTTTTCACGCTTTCCTTGGGAGAGCCGATAAACAGACCAGGACTTTTTGTGCCGCACCCTCTGGGGCGTCATGGCATGATTTGATTCTGGTCAAAACCGACCCAATCGGTTATAAGCAAACCGACCATCGGGTTTGACCCGGCGCATCTGATCGAGAAAGGCTTTCCCGTGAAAGTGGAATGCGAAAACTGCAGCAAATCCTTCAATTTACCCGATGACCGGCTTCCCCGAGGCAAAAAGGTCTCTTTTCCCTGCCCCGCCTGCAAAACCAAAATCACCCTGGACCTCAGGGAACATCCACAACCAGAGACCGAACGGTGCCGTGAGACCTCCTCCGAGGAGACTGTAGGCAAAACGGTTTACACCCCCATTGCCGAAAAACGGTCTCAGGAACTCAAGGGTGCCGACCTAAAAAGAAAAATCATCAGCACCCTCAAAGATCTGCCCCCCATGCCCAAAATTATCTATCGGGCCAGGGAGATCATGGCCAACCCCATGTCCGGATTCAAAGAGATCGCCGAGGTCATTGAAACCGATCAGGCTATTGCCGCCAAAGTCCTCCAGGTAGCCAACTCGGCCTATTACGGGCTGTCGGGGATGGTCTCCTCGATCCATCAGGCCACTGTGGTCTTAGGCTACAAAACGTTGGAGCAGCTGATTACCATGGTTTCGGCCACCGGCCTCCTGGGAAGCCGTCTCAAAGGCTACCGAATGGGATCCGGAACCCTTTGGCGGCATTCGCTGGCCGTGGCTTTGTGTTCCAGGCTCATCGCCAAAGACCGTTTGCCGACCCTTGAAAATGACGCTTTTTCGGTTGGTTTGATTCACGACGCTGGAAAACTGGCGCTGGATCGCTATCTCGTGGAAAGACAGGCGCTGGTGGATGAAGCGATTGGCGGAGGAGCCAGCTTTCTGGAGGTGGAAAATCGGGTCTTCGGTTTTGATCACACGGAGTTGGCCTCGGACCTGTGCAGCAAGTGGAAGCTTCCCGAGAGCCATGCGAGCGCGGTGCGATTTCATCACCGGCCCGACCAATCCAATGGCAACTTGCTGGCCTACATCGTTCACACCGCCAATCACATTGCTCAGAAAAGCGGGGTTGGCAGCAGCATGGACGCGGCTCTTTATGAACTCGCCACGGGGGCAATGGAGGTCCTCTCTCTGGACGAAGCGGACATGGACCGCTATCAGCAGGCAACGGTTGAAGCCGTTAAGCAGATCACCCAGAGTATGGCCTAAACACCCCTGCCCCGATCCATCCCGGTCAGAGATGAACGCCCGTGGTCGGCGGGGTGGACGAAACAGATGCGCCGGGTTATCCGTCCACCCGGTGAGACTGGACCTTCTCCTTGTTTTTCAGGAGCTGTTTTCTGACTTTATCGACAACCCGATCGATGGATTCATTCCATGCGCCGCTCTCTTCTTTGGCGTAGACGTCAACACCCTTGCCGTTCAGGCTGACATCCACGATTTTCCTCAATTTCTCCTCCTGGAACACCACATCGGCGGTCCCTGCATGGGACATGATTTTTTCAAGGCGCCCAAGCTTGTCTTCGAGATAAGACTTCAGATAATCGGATGAATCCACGTTTTTAAATGTAACCAGGATTTGCATGTTACCTACTCCTCTCACCTTTCAGGAATGATCGTACGCTGCGGGCGGCATTCATGCGCACAATGTATCATCGGCCGAGCAACGAGACAATAAAATCCCTTATTTTTAACGAAAACGATTTTTTGAAAGTCACTTTCAGGTAAAGATCACCCGATGGGCCGCCATGCCCGCCAGCTGCTCCCATTCCGGAGAGTCGGATCAGCTGCCCTTGTTCTGTACCGGGGGGAATCTGAACCATCAGTTTTTTGGCACGCCGCTGGTGATCGTAAGCAACCGGGCCGCCCACTCGGGCCAACTCCGCCGGCACAACGATGGTGTCGGAAATATCAACTCCCGTTTGAGGCAGCGCCAGCCCAGTCAGCTTGCGTAAGAGATAGTTGCCGAACCGGCCCACCGCGGGCGACCCGCTTTGCGCCATGCCAGGTCTTCGACCCCGGCGCAGCCCGCCGGCAAATACAAACCCCCGGCCGTGAAAGCCGTGATGTTTGAATTCAAAACGCTGATAGCCCGGACCGTAGAAATCGCGAAAAATGGCGTCGACACCGCGAAGTCCGAAGGCGCGGGCCATCTCTTCGAAAATGTGTTGTACGTCCGAGCCGCTGAAAATATCCTGCTCGGAGTAGGTATTTCGAAAGTGACCATGGGCATGGTCACCAAAGCGGTTGACCATGGCATCATATTCCCGGCGCTTCTCCGGGTTGGACAGCACGGCATAGGCCTCGTTGATTCGTTTCATCTTCTCCGCGCTGGCCGGATTTTCTTCATTGCGGTCCGGATGGTGCTGGAAAGCCAGCTCCCGGTAGGACTCCTTGATTTTTTTTGCCTCCGCGTTGCGGTCCACACCCAGTGTTCGATAGTAGTCCTGTTGTGATGTATTGGCCATTCATGCCTCTTTGAGCCGATTGAGATAGGAACCGCCACTGTTGAGCCACCCATTCGAAAGCTTGCGATCGGACCCTGCAAAACGGGCCGTCGGGTGGCACCTGCAGCAGCCCCGCCAGACAACCGTTACCCGGTAACATAGTCATGAATCGAGGTTTGGCGATGTCCAAGCACCAGTCTGTCCCAAAATCAAATTCAACCCCTACACCCACCGGTAACCGGGCGACCCGTTCAAGCATTCGGGAAAAAGGCCGATGATTGGATACGATGGCACCTGAGCAGCTTCACGCTTTGGAAGTGGATGGGAGAATAAGAAAAAAACGCGAAGGCGGGGGAACGATGAAAGTCAACCTCCTTACACTGCTGATCAGTTTGCTCGCATTAACGGCAACCTTGTTGAGCCGGCGATTCTTCTTGGACGCTTCCTCCCCACATGGACGCTACTACGCTGCGGCCATTGTGGTGACCAGCGGCCTGTTGGCGGTGATCACCACGATCCGAATGATCCGATTGGTCCGGAACCGCCCGACCGCCCCCCAGCAAAGCGATGCTGAGGGCACCGAGCGGCCCCGTCAATTCTACCGAATTCAATACGACCCATCGGCACGCCCCCTTTTCGTGGTGCAAAGCGGCCCAGGTCCCAATATTTCCGATTTCAGCTGTCCCGTTGAGAACCTGTCTGAAATGGGCCTCGGCTTAGCCTGCACGGACCCATTCGTCATCGGTCAGGCCATCGAGGGGCGCATCATTTTCAACACGGGTCAAACGGCCGCGGTTGGCGGCATCGTGGTCAGGCAAACCGCCACCGGCACCTTTTTACAACTTCGTCAGCCCATGGACGCGTCCCTGCTGATGGCGGAGCAACGCAGTCAGGTGGCCATGCAGCGGGGCGACGGCCCCCGCCCAGCGGTCAGCAGCACCGTACTGGACGCCAAACCGGCCGCGCTGCCCAGTCAACAGATCAAAGGCGTGCGTCGCGCCCGACGGCTCTAACCGGCCTGCTTGGGTCTTTGGGCCTCAAATCTCCCAGACAGGTGGGACCCCTTTGGAAAAAGCCGTTGGCATCTTAAATGCCCCACTGGCGACGGTGAGTGCGACCAGGCGCGCCGATTCATCCATTCCCAACGCATTCATCATTGTAAACGGCCCCTTGGGCCAAGCCAAAGAGGTGCAGATCCCCAGCTCAAGGTCCTTGATGGAGACGACACCCTTTTCGATAAGATGGGTGGCGATGGTGAAGATCGAACCCAGCAGCCGCTCCTTGACCGCATTCACGCGTTCCGGATCATCGGTAACGGGCCCATCCTCGAGATTCCAGGGTTTGCCGATCTCGAACTGGGTTTTGAGTTGATGGGGAACCGCCGGATAACCGATATCGCTAGCGGCCAGATACTCGTTCATGGAGACCGCGGCATGGTAGCAGGTTCCCAGGCCGGACCCGTTTTGAACCCACATGATTCCAAAACGCACCCCCAAGGCCAGTTGGGAGATATGCTCCAAAGAGGCCACATTGTACATGTCACCGTAAAAAGAGTCCAAAACCATATAGCTGGAGATGAAAACCGGGTTGATGGCAAAACCGGGGAAGTCTTTGACCGCAATGGGTAATTTGCGGTTTTTCTCGGAAAAAGCCATCAGGGCCGTAAACGTTTCGTCACTGGTCTGCGGAGACCGGATAACCTCGACCAGCCGGTTGATATTGGCCGGGAAAAAATAGTGCAGTCCGGCGGTCCGGGATGGGTTGGAGACACCTGCCATCAAGGTCGCAATGGGAAAGGTGGAGGTGTTGCTGACGAAAATCGCCTCAGGCCGGCACGCCGCATCCAGGTCCTTGAAAATCTGAATTTTCAGATCCATTTTTTCGACAGCGGCTTCGATTATCAAATCACAGGGCGCCAGATCGCCGAAGTTGGCGGTTCCGGATATCATTCCGGCCACCTGGTCCATCTCCTGCCGGGTCATTTTGCCTTTGTCGACGCGTTTTTTCAGAGCACTGGTCACCCAGCGATCGTACATGGAGCGCACCAGATCGTCGTTTAACTCCTTGTAGATGACACGGTATCCGGACGATGCGGCATTGAGTCCGATAGCCGCGCCCATAACACCGAACCC
>JAWOIA010000077.1:0-3969 GCA_046484885.1 Desulfosarcina sp.
ATTCCGTCAAGTACCTGGATTACGACTGGTCGTTGAACACTAGGTGGCATTTATCTGAAAAAGCCGACAGACCGGCTTTGGGAGGCATAAGATGGCGAACAATGAGCGCAATAAACGCATCATAAGCCCATGGGACGCGCACAATCAGCAATTGGCGTCCCACGTCCATCCGGCGGACTGGCAAAACCCCACGCCCGCTGCGCGCTACAACCTGGTGGTCATCGGTGCGGGAACCGCCGGGCTGGTCTGCGCGGCCGCCGCCGCCGGCCTGGGGGCCAAGGTGGCCCTGATCGAGCGCCACTTGATGGGCGGCGATTGTCTGAACGTCGGCTGCGTGCCGTCCAAGGCGATCATTCGGGCCGCACGGGCCGCCGCCGCCGTCCGCGACGCCGGCGCGTTCGGTGTGCGTGTGCCGGAGGGCGTAACCATCGATTTTGGTCAAGCCATGGAGCGCATGCGCCGGCTGCGGGCCTCCATTGCGCCCCACGACTCGGTCAAGCGCTTCAGCGACCTGGGAGTCGACGTGTTTATCGGCCAGGGCCGGTTTGCCGATGCCCACACCGTTGAAGTCGCCGGCGAACGCCTGGCCTTCAAGAAAGCGGTCATCGCCACCGGCGCGCGGGCCGCGGCGCCACCGATTGCGGGTTTGGAGGAGATTTCCTACCTGACCAACGAAACCGTCTTCGCCCTCACCGAACTGCCCAGGCGCTTGGCCGTCATCGGCGCCGGCCCCATCGGCTGTGAAATGGCGCAAACATTTGCCCGCTTCGGTTCGGAAGTGTTGTTGGTGGAAACCCTGCACGGCATTCTTCCCCGGGAGGACGACGACGCTTCCGGCGTCGTCCTGGAATCCATGCAAAAGGACGGGGTAAAGCTGCTGTGCTGCGGCAAGGAGCTGAAACTGGCCAGAGCCGACGGCGGCAAAATCCGCCTAACCGTGGAATCTCACGGCAAGGGGTACGATGAGGTGGTGGACCAACTGCTGGTCGCCGTGGGCCGTGCGCCAAATGTCGAGGGTCTGGGGCTGGAGGCGGCCGGCGTCGCCTTCACCAGGAAAGGCGTGCAGGTCAATAACCGCTTGCAAACCACCCAGCCCAATATCTTCGCGGCCGGCGATATCTGCTCGCCCTATCAATTCACCCACGCGGCCGACTTCATGGCGCGCATTGTCATTCGCAACGCGCTCTTCTTCGGCCGCGCCGGGACCAGCGCCCTGACCATCCCCTGGTGCACCTACACGGAACCGGAAATCGCCCATGTCGGGCTGTACGAAAAGCAGGCGCAGGAGCAGGGCATCCCGGTCGACACCTTCACCCGGCAGCTGAGCGAGGTCGACCGCGCGATTCTCGAAGGCCACGCCGGCGGGTTTGCGCGCGTGCACGTGCGCAAGGGCACGGATAAAATCGTCGGCGCCACCATCGTGGCGGCCAACGCCGGCGACATGATTTCGGAAATCACCCTGGCGATGACCCACAAGCTGGGTCTCAAGCAGATCGCCGACACCATTCACCCCTACCCGACCCAGGCGGAAGTCATCCGGCAGATTGGCGACTTGTACAACCGAACGCGGTTGACGCCCTTTGCCAAATCTCTTTTTTCGCGGTTGATGGCCTTTCGCAGATGATGTTCAACGCTCAGGGTTTCCGACAATAGCCCGTGGTCTGAAACCCGAGGCCGTCTACACCGTCTGGTTCGTCAATATGAAACCCAAGAAAAGCGAAACGGGCGCCGGTTCGGCACCGTATATGTTCCAAACAGACCAGTGGGGCAATGGCAGCTACAGTGCGCCGCTGACGGAGACGCCTTTCGGCAAATGGGCCATGATCATGGTGGTTCAACACCCCAATGGTGACCCGAAAGATATGAAGAATATGCTGGGGGCGCTGAAGGCCTCCCTGTAATTGGGCCGTGGACAAGGCGCCCGCCCTCTGCGCCAAGCCGGGAGCGGGCGCCTTTCACTCAACCGATTGGATGGGTATTGCGGCCGTCGGCGGGTAACGAATCGCTGACCGTTTTGAGATATCAATTTGCAAATTCGAATCGATTTGGTATTTTTAAAAAGATGGGTGTTCACAAAATTATCGATCATTACCGCCAAAATAAAAACATTGTGAATGTTCAAGACTATATTGAGGACCCCGAGCGCGTTGAGGCCTTTTTCAACGCCAAGGGCGGGTGGCGAATGCGCCCGTCCCATTGGAGTATGAATCCGGGAAAGGCGCATGAGACCAAAGAATTTCTGGACCACTTTTATCGCTGTTTATCAGGGTTACCGCACCGAACAGCGGATGTGTTCGTCCAGCGAGAAATTGACGGGTTAAGTACCGGTGAAATCTGCAAACTTTATGGCATCACCGAGAACAACTGCTGGGTGATCCTCTATCGCGCCCGCATGCTGCTCCGCAAGTGCCTTGAATTGGTGGGATTCAACCAGCATGCAAAAGGATCTGAAACATGAAACATTGGATATTCAGCTGCCAGGATGTTTCCCGAAAACTCTCTCAATCCATGGATGAGGCGCTGCCCTTGAGCCAGAGAATGGCTATCCGGATACACCTGATGATGTGCCGATACTGCTCGCGATTCCATCGGCAGCTGGTTTGGCTAAGAAAAATGAGCCGCCTTATGGATGCTGATCAGTCAACCGACAAAACACATGAAAAACTCTCCGAGGAAACCAAAACCCGTATCAAGGAAAAGCTCCGTTCCTCCCTCTAATCTTTATCTCTATTTGTGTCTGCCAAGAGCGGTCAAACCCACGGCAGATTGTCACACCCCTGGTGATTTAATTCCTTCCACAAGTAAGGAAGGCGGGATCGTCTCTTTCGGTATCGCGGAAGGCGGTTTCGCTTACGTCATGTCCAAAAAATCGATCAGTTCCATCCAAGATTTGACGCAGCAGAAGGTCTGGGCTCCGACCAACGACCAGACAACCCTCAAGGCTGTCGGTGCTTTCGGCATCACCCCCATTCCTCTCTCGCTGGTGGACGTTCGAACCGGCCTCCAGACCGGCTTGATCGATACCGTGGCGACTTCGCCGATTGGCGCCATAGCCCTCCAGTGGCACACCCAGGTGAATTACCTGCTAGAGCTACCGCTGCTGTATATTTACGCCACGATGGGGGTGTCGCAACGGGATTTTGAAAAACTCTCACAAAGCGACCAGGCGGTCACACGCGAGGTGATGGGCCGTATTTTGGGGAAATCGACCGCCAAAACCGCCTGGACAATGTCAGCGCCATGAAAACCTTGCGCACCCAGGGCCTTCGGTTCATCCAGGCCCCCGAAAAGAAGCCGGCGAATCCTACCCCGGTTGCCATTCATTAAGGTTGGTCCACCTTCGCCTTGGGGGCGATGGCGACGTCGATCCGGCGGTTGGCCGCGCGTCCTTCGGCCGTTTCATTGGACAGCAGCGGGCGCGCGGACCCGTAGCCGATGGCCGCCACCCTGTTTGACGGCAGGGTGTTGTTGGCGATCAGGTATTCCCGGACCGCCTCGGCCCGTTCCAGGGAAAGCTGCTCGTTGACGGCGTTCGAGCCGGTGCTGTCGGTGTGGCCGGCAACCACCACATCGGGGTCGTCGAAATTGCGAATGGCCTGCTGCACCTTGCGCAGCAACTCGTAATTTTCCGGCATGATCACCGCCCGGCCGACCGGAAACTTGATCCCCCGCAGCCGGATCATGAGATAGTCGCCCTGGCGGTAGACCTCGGCCTCGTCTTTGCCGAAAAAGGTCTGGATCTCGGAGAATTTCTGATTGAAGCGCTTCTCGGCCTCGAGGCGTGCCATGGTCTCCTGCTCTTCCCGGCTGCGGCCCTCACGGTTGATCACCCGGGCGCCCAGCTCGTCGACCTCGTTTTTGAGGTCCTCGGTCTTGGCGCTGAGATAATCGCGGTTCTCCTGCAAGGCCTGAATGGAACCGATGATGTTGTCCTGCTGGATTTGGAAACTCTGAGCACGCATGTCGGGC
>JAWOIA010000090.1:0-5853 GCA_046484885.1 Desulfosarcina sp.
GGGGGAGGATCACCGGCAGTTTGAGGGTCTCGGAAAGCTCAAAGGCTGCGACAGTCATTTCCTTGGCTTCAGCCACAGTCGACGGCTCGAGAATGGGCAGACCGCTGAGTTTGCCGTACCAGCGCGTGTCTTGTTCGTTCTGGCTCGAAAACATGAAGGGATCATCGGCGACGACCAGCACCAGGGCGCCAGTAATCCCCGTGTAGGCAAGGGTGAGGAGGGCATCCGCGGCCACGTTGAGGCCAACGTGCTTCATGGTAGTCATTGCGCGAAGTCCGCACATTGCTGCGCCGGCGGCCATTTCCAGAGCCACCTTTTCGTTGGCGCTGTATTCGAAATAGAGATCGGATTCGCGGGAAACCTGAAAAAACTGCAGGGCGATTTCAGACGATGGCGTACCGGGGTAAGCGGTGGTGAAGGCAACCCCTGCCTCCAGGGCACCTCGGGCAATAGCCTCGTTTCCCAGCAGAAGCCTGGCTCGAGTCTGGTCGATTGAAAGCAATTGATGCATCTTTTTTCCTCAACGTTCAAATTGCAGCAACTCTTGATCCGATTCCACAGGTTGTCCCGCTTTGACCTGGACATCGGCGACAATACCGTCCATCGGTGAGGCCACTCCGGTTTCCATTTTCATCGATTCAACAATGACCAGGTTTTGGCCCTTGAAAACCCGATCTCCCTTTTTCACCAGCACCGCGACCACCAGGCCAGGCATGGGACAGACCAGCACATTTTCGGCACGCCGTTCGGTGCGCTCGGGCATGAACCGCATGGCTGCCCATTCCCTGGGATTATAGATCTCAAAAAGTCGGGTGATACCGCTAAAAGAGACAACCACAAAGGAGTGCTCGATGCGGAGTCGGAAGCGGTGAACCTGGTTATCTATCTTGAGTTTGAGCCGGCGGCGGTAGAACTCCAACTCGGGCGATTCCAGGGTCTGCATGTCGCTGTTTACCTGGGTGGTCCACAGCCGGCTGGCTGAATCACCGTCGAGTTGGATGTCAAAAAGATCCTTTTCGGCCTTGACCTTGTACCGGTGTGTGCCAGGATCGATTCTGCGGCGGCCAATGGGGGAAACGGCGGGGCGGAGAGAGTCGCGCACCGCTTCCTTGCGCACATGATAAATGAATGCTGCTGCCAGGGCCATGTGCCGCAGATGTTGCTCGTTGGGTGGAAACCGCGGCTGGCTGCCTTGGAAATGTTCAACGATAAAATCGGTAGAGAGATTGCCTTTTTGAAACTCCGGGTGGCACAGCACGCTGCTTACAAAGTCGATGTTGGTGAGCACCCCTTCGACATGGTAACCGTTGAGCGACTCTATCAAAGCTTTGCGCGCATCCTCTCGATTACCGCCGTGGCAGATCACCTTGGCCAGCATCGAGTCGTAGTATGGGCTGATATTCCCGCCGGTGCCAAATCCGCTGTCTACCCTGACATTGGCCCCCCGGGGTTCGGAATAGCGGGTGATCATGCCGGTGGAGGGCATGAATTCATTCGTCGGATCTTCCGCGCAGATCCGTGCTTCCATCGCCCAGCCATTTAAGGCAACCTGGTCTTGCCTAAAGGGTAAAGGCTCGCCGCAAGCGATACGCAGTTGCAGTTCCACAAGATCAAGACCGGTGACCATTTCGGTAACCGGATGCTCCACCTGCAAACGGGTATTCATCTCCAAAAAATAGAACTGACCCTTGCCGTCCAGGACAAATTCCACTGTGCCGACATTGAGGTAACCGGCTTTGCGGGCAAGCTGGCAGGCGGCCATACCCATCCGCTGGCGGAGGTCGTCACTCACCCCCGGCGAGGGCGACTCCTCGATAATCTTCTGATACCTTCGTTGGATTGAACATTCTCTCTCACCCAGATGGACCACGTTACCGTGGGCATCAGCTACAATCTGTACTTCGATATGCCGAGGATTTTCGATATACCTTTCCATAAAAATCCGGGCATCGTTAAATGATCTGCTGGCCTCCTGACGGCTGGCCGCCAGGGCGTCCTTCATCTCTTCGGGGATTAGCACGATGCGCATGCCTTTACCGCCACCGCCTGCAGCCGGTTTTAACAGCACGGGGTAGCCGATGGAATCAGCTACAGCCAGTGCCTCGATTTCGTCCTTTAACACATCGCCATGGCCGGGGATGACCGGTACGCCAGCTTTGACCGCGAGTTCTTTGGCGGCGATTTTATCCCCCATCATGGCGATGGCGGTTGCCGAAGGTCCGATGAAAACCAGGCCTGCCGCCACTACGGATCGGGCGAAGTAGGGGTTCTCGGAAAGAAATCCATAACCGGGGTGTACGGCCTGACACTTGGTGGAAATGGCAGCGGCGACAATCTTTTCCCCATCAAGATAGGAATCGCGAGCCTGTGCACCGCCGATAAGTACCGCCTGGTCGGCAACCTGGCGAAAAAGGCCCCTGCTGTCGGCCTCGGAATAGACTGCCACCGTCCGGATACCCAGACGTTTGCAGGTCCGCATGATCCGTACGGCGATTTCACCACGGTTGGCGATCAAAATACTCTCGTACATGAGTCACCTCACAGGGGAATGTTTCCATGCTTGCGCTCAGGCTGCCTGGCCGTTTTTCCGCCGAGCATCTGCAGGGTACGTATCAGACGGTGACGGGTATCCCGGGGAAAAATCACATCGTCGATATATCCTCGTTTGGCGGCCAAAAACGGATTGACAAAAGTCCGGCGGTAATGATTTATCTTTTCGTTCAAGACCTCTTCCGGGTCGACGGCCGACTGGATCTCTTTGCGAAAAATCACTTCTGCGGCACCTTTTGGCCCCATCACCGCGATCTCTGCAGTGGGCCAGGCGTAATTGACATCGCAATGGATATGTTTGGAATTCATCACCAGATAGGCACCGCCATAGGCCTTGCGCACAATCACGGTAATCCGGGGGACTGTGGCTTCGGTGAAGGCATAGAGCAACTTGGCGCCGTGGCGAATAATCCCGCCGTGCTCCTGGTCGGGTCCAGGCATGAAGCCGGGCACATCAACCAGGGCGACCAGGGGAATATTGAATGCGTCGCAAAAGCGGACGAAACGGCCGGCTTTAAAGGATGCGTCGGAGTCCAGAACCCCGGCCAGTACTGCGGGTTGGTTGGCGACAAGGCCGATGGTCTGTCCCCCCAGCCGCCCGAAGCCGCAAATGATGTTGCGGGCAAATCCGGGGTGAACCTCCATGAATTCGGCCCCGTCGAGAATGCTATGGATCAGCACGTTCATGTCGTAGCTCTGATTGGGGTTTTCCGGCACGAGGTAGTCGAGAGCCGGGTCAATGCGGTCGGCCGGATCACGAAGATCGAGCATGGGTGCCTGCTGGCGGCAATTGGCAGGCAGGTAGTTGATCAGCCGCCGCACCTCGCGCAGACAAAGAACGTCATTGGCAACAATAAACTGGGCTACCCCGCTTTTCTGGGCATGGATTTCCGCACCGCCCAAATCTTCTGAGGTGATAGTTTGGTGGGTGACAGTTTTGACCACACTTGGGCCGGTCACGAACATAAATGAGGATTCCCGGACCATGAAAACGAAATCGGTCATCGAAGGACTGTAGACAGCTCCTCCGGCACAAGGTCCCATAATGCAGGATATTTGCGGAACGACGCCGCTGGCTCGGACATTTCGGTGAAAAACTTCGCCATAAGCCGCCAGGGCATCGACACCCTCCTGAATCCGGGCACCGCTTGAGTCGTTGAGGCCGATGATCGGTGCCCCCACCTTGACGGCCAGATCCATAACCTTGCAAATCTTCTGGGCATGGGCTTCGCCGAGGCTGCCGCCCTTGACGGTAAAATCCTGTGCAAAAGCGAAGACCTCTCGGCCATCGATGGTGCCATGGCCGGTGATTACTCCATCACCGGCACAAGTTGGTTCTACGCCTAAAGCACCTCCTCGACCTGCCTTGAGCACATCGAATTCTTCAAAGGAATCTTCATCCAGCAACAAATCGATGCGCTCCCTGGCCGTGAGCTTGCCTTTGGCATGCTGGGCATTGATCTTTTCTAAGCCACCAGCGGCAATGGCTTCACCGCGAAGTTTTTCTAGAGTTTCAAGAGTTGCCTCATACTCTACACTCATCGGACCCACCTTTTTCTCGATTTGCCCATTGCTCTTGCCGGTTTGACTCAGCAGAGACTGCTCTGGAACACCTCGGCATCTGCCGCTTCGACCTCCTGCTGCATCCGCTGCCGGTAGGCCTTGAGTTCATCGCGCAAATGGCCGTCGGAGAGCGCCAGAATGGCGACCGCCAACAATGCGGCGTTTTTTGCTCCCGTCTTGCCGATGGTCACCGTACCCACCGGAATACCGCCAGGCATCTGGACCATGGAGAGCAATGAATCAAGGCCGCCCAGATCCGATGTGGTCATCGGCACACCGAGGATCGGCACGGTTGTCGAGGCAGCCAGTACTCCGGCCAGGTGGGCAGCTTTGCCGGCCGCAGCAATGATCAGTTGAAGGCCCCGTTCCTCGGCTGTTGAGGAAAATTCATGGGCGCGTTCAGGGGTTCTGTGCGCCGAAATCACCCGAATCTCGTGGGGTATATTGAAATCGGCCAGCACCTTGGCGCATTCCTTCATCACTTCGAAATCGGACTTGCTTCCCATAACCACGGCGATCTTTGCCGCCCTTTTATTGACTAAATCCTTCATATCAGGCCACCTCCGCCAAAAAGACATTGGTCTGACGGACCTTGTCGGCAAAAGCCGCCAGTTCGGGCGAAGCCGGGTTGAGCCGCTCTGCCTCTTCTTCGCTGAGCACCGCGGTCATCGAGGGGACATGTCTGCCGGCAGCGACCGACACCCCCTCGACCAAAGCCTGATGCTGAACCACCACACCTTTGCCCAGGGTGGCATTGAATACCACGCTTTTAAAGCCGATGAAGCAGCCCTCACCCACTTCGCATGGCCCGTGCACCACGGCGCCATGTGCCAAAGAGGCGCCTTTCCTGATCCGAACCGGAGATCCTCCCAGAGCGTGGATGATGACGCCGTCCTGGATATTCACCTCTGGCTCGATGAAGATGGCCTCAACCTTTCCTGCCGGGCATGGTTCGTCGGCCCTGATGACTGCATTGGGCCCGACAAAAACTTTTTCGCCGATGTGTACGTTACCGATAATAACGGCGGATGGATGAACGTTCGCGCTCACGTCTACTTTGGGCTTGTCGCCAGCATGATTCCGATAGAGCATTTTCCCCTCCTGATTCTGGATTGTTTTCAATTTGTTGTTGTTCGTATCCCCGTTTGGAAAAAAAAAGGCCGTTACTCGTTTGTATACAAACGAGTAACGGCCTTGTATTTGTCACGCACCCTTCAACAGTTCAGAAGGGGTCGATCAAACTCTAAGGTGCTATTAGGTTATCAGCCTCACCCCCCAAAGCAACTCTTGAGCAGCGCATTTTTTGCTTTGGCAGATTGGCGCATATCAAAGCACATCCTGTGGGGCTTGTCAAGAAAAAACACATTTATGGAATATTGTTTTATTTCATGTGGTTATGGTCTTTGAGAGAATTGCCGGGGGGGTAGACAGGGAAAAAAGGATCACTCTTTCACCGGTGACCGTGCTGATATCTGTATGCAGACTCTCCACCGTTACTCCGAGGATTTTTTCAACCGCATCCTCAAGCAGCGGCCGGCCCTGTTCAAGCAGCGCTATCCGGATGCGCTTAACCAACTCCCGCCCGTCTTTGCTTTCAGAAACCCCAGCTAATTTCAACTCAGCCTGCGTGAGTACGTTACGGAGCCGCACCAGCACCATGTCTTCAATGATGTAGGCCTTGGTTTCCAAAGGACCTCGGCCCATAAACTCTTTTTCGAAGCGGATAACCGCTTCGCAGAT
>JAWOIA010000111.1:0-12815 GCA_046484885.1 Desulfosarcina sp.
CGGCAGGGTAGGAATAAACGGTCGCAGAAACATCCGAACGGCGACAACCACCAAGACAATGATGCCCAGCAACCGGATCAAGTTGATCGGTATGTAGCCAAACATCAGCAACGCGGCCGAAACCACCGCCGCCACCAATAAAAAGTAAACAAGATTACAGATAGTTACGCCCAAAGGGCGGGTGGCAATCAACCGTCGCAGGCCCTTGTCAATCCAACGAACCAACAGCATCCCGACGATCAAAATCGCAAGGGCCCTGACCATAAGGGCGCCGTGCTGGGTTAAAACCTCACCGGCATTCTGCAGTTCACTGAACAGTCTACGGAACATGACTGGTTCCCTCCCTTGCCGTTGACGCTCTGACAGCCGCAAATGACTATAACCGGCGCCATCGGCCAGCATCATCCCCCGAAAGTTGTAAAAAAAGTTGTATTTTCTAAACTAGATCGGGTTGATGATCCACCGGCTCGGGAAATTGGGGGGTTGGTCGGTGGATCATCCGGCAGCGTTTTTTTCCTTGTATACCCATTTGTGCTCAATTACTATAATGAATCGAATAGGCTTCCTCGAAAGGGTTAATTCAGCACCATGGTGTCCCTGCCTGTCATACGGACGAAACTGCACCGGCCGCCGGTACTTGCGGCGCACCTGCACCGCAAACAGGTGTTGGACAGGCTGAACCAGGGCCGGCAGCGACCACTGAAGGCCTATGGGGAGCATTATGGATGATACCGCAACGCCGCAGCCGAAGTGCATTGTCATGCCGTTTCAGGAAACCAGCGCCAGCGGTGCAGGGCTGGCACTTCATTTTCTGCTGGGCAATGTGATTGCTGTTCACACCGGCTTTGCCGAGTGCTGGTTTGGATGGCGCGTGGGAAAGATATTTGCCACTTCCGCTGCACTCCGGGATTATGGGCGTTTGCGGAGCACAGCCCTGGACAAGAACCAAATCTGTGCTGAGCAGAAGGTGCGTTGCTGGATATATGGAACCAAGCAAGACGAGGCGGTGTCGATAACCTGGTTCGACAGCCGGCGCAAAGACGAGCCCTCGGCAGCCCTGGTTTTTTCGACCGCTGACCACCTGGTCGCTTTCCGCAATCGCTTTCTTGATTGGCTGGGCGGGTGCGGGTTTGCCCTGGCCGATGAACGCCGGCCCATGGCGCTCTGGCCGGAAAAGACGACCCTTGCGGGCTTGCAGAGCATCGGAAAGGCCCTGGAAAAATTTTACATTTACTCGGCCTACGGCGCAACAGGAGCCATCGACCTTGCGCCTTTTTCCGAGGCCGTCCGGTTGGCCCCCGAGTCGTTCATGGCCAATAATCTGCTGGGCTGGGCCCACTACCGCAATCAGGCGGCAGCCCTGGCCAAATCTTCTTTTTTGCGAGCGCTGCAATGCAACCCTGACGCCGTCGGCCCCATGGCCGGGCTGATGTGGTGTGCCGTATTGGAAAAAGACGAGCCGGCGGCGGTTCACTGGGCCACCCTGAAAGCGGCCAAACGCGAAGAAGACTGCGGGGCGGCGGCGGAAAAGGCCCGCAAGCATTTTAAAAGCTGAAAAAAGCTTTGAAAAAAAGGCAAATCAACGTGAAAAAAATCGCTCTGGTCGTCGCAGCCCTATTTCTAAGCGGATGTATGGGGATGCCGAAAACGGTTTCTCCGGTCAAAGAATTCGAGCTCGAAAAATATCTTGGCAAATGGTATGAAATCGCCCGCCTGGATCACTCCTTTGAAAGAGGGTTGGATCGGATAACTGCCGAGTACGCATTACGGGAAGACGGCGGCGTCTCCGTCAAAAACCGTGGTTTCTCAAAGAAAAAGAATCGATGGCAGGAGGCGGAAGGAAAAGCCTTCTTCGCCGGACCATCCGATGAGGGGTACTTGAAGGTCTCTTTTTTTGGCCCGTTTTACGGCTCCTATGTCGTTTTTGAGTTGGATCGGGAGGACTATCAGTATGCGTTCGTCAGCGGCCCCAACACATCCTATCTCTGGTTGCTGTCGCGAACACCAACCGTGAAGCCGGACGTATTGTCCCAATTTGTCAAGAAGGCCGATAAACTCGGTTTCGATACCGAAAAGCTGATTTATGTGGATCACCAATAAGAAGAGCGGTAGCACTGCTTTTACGTTTTATCGCCAAACCACTCCAAAATTTTCCAGCCTCTGAACGAATGGCCCAACAGATAGGGGGGCATGCTGAAAATGCGTAAAATTGAAACGATCCTGTTGATAGGAGCGCTTATCTCTGTTTTGGTCGCCTGTTCCGGCTCCAGGGCCCGGATGATCCAGACCCATGTCGAGGAGAAGCACGCAGGAAAACCGATCCAGAATGTGCTGATCATTGCCATGATGGAGGATCAGGAGATTCGGGCGATTTTAGAAAAACATTATTTGGACTGGCTCAATGTGAAGGGTGTTGAAGCCAGGACAAGCCACGACGTCCTGCCCCTCGATGCGGCCACCCGGCTGGAAAAAGAGGCCATCATCGAGGTTCTTGAACGCTATCAAAACGACACCCTCTTGATTACGCGCGGCGTGGGATATGGGGTGACCGAGGTTTTCAGCCGCGACAGACCGCACTTTTTCTACGACTTCAACGGCTATTACAACGATGCTTTTGGTTATATTTACTGGCCCACCGTAACCGACGAAAAGGTGCAGTTGAGCATTGAAACCCGTCTGTACGACCTAAAGACGGAAGCGCTGATCTGGACGGGTGAATCGCAGCTTACCAATCCCAAGACCACGGGACAGGCTATCGGCCAAATTGTTGAACTGGTGATGCAAGAACTTGAGAAAAATGGGTTGCTGCCTAAAAGTCCGTAAGATAGACCGGACTGGCGGCCCGACCGCCGGGAGGGTCATCGATCGCCCTCCCCGAAACAATTTCCATACCCTGTTCAGTACCACTGCACCTGTTGCGGTGAATAGGCGATCCAGGCGCGGCTCCCGGGTATGAATTGACCAGCGGCGAGCGCCTCCCGAGGGAGGTAGGCGGTCAGGCGTGTCTGACCGACAGCAAGGCAGACACTGACCTGTTGCGAAGCCTTTTCCAGACCAAGGGTGACGACGGTGCCCTCGAGCAGGCACTGGTGGCCGGGTGCCAGGTGGGGTGCCAGGTAAAGACAGAGGTGACGAGCATCAATGGCAGCCACCGCGGCGGGGGCGTTTTTCGGCCTTCCGGCGGCCAGAAAGCGCTGGTTGTCGTCCAGGGGCATGGCGGTCAAGCCATCGGCCTCGTCGTGCCAGGGTCCGAAAAGCAGGGTGCGTTGGCCCCGCCCCAGTAATCTGCCCCGAAACAAGTCCAGGGTGTCATGGCAAATCTCTGCGAGCCAGTGTTGGTCGTGTCCAGCGATGATCAAGCTGGTGCCCCATGCCCGATGGGCCTGCAGGGCGGCCGCTTTGATCAACTGGGCACTGGCAGTATCGACGCTGGTGGTGGGCTCGTCCAGCAGCAGCACTCGGGGCTGCAAAACCAGCCGTGCAGCCAGGGCCACGCGGCGGGCCTCGCCACCCGAAAGGGCAAACCAAGGGCGTTGAGCGAAGCGCTGCGGCGCCAGGCCGACGGTGGCGAGGGCGTGGTGGACGCGCGCCGTTTCATCGCGCCGGTCCTTGCGAATGCGCAGACCATAGGCCACGTTGTTGTAAACACTGCGTCGCAGCAGATAGGATGCCTGGGGCAACAGGGCCACCCCGGCGCGGACACGGTCATCGAAGGGGGCGGCGGGTCGGCCGTCAAATTGAATCGTACCCCCGGCAGGCCGCTCCAAGAAACCGAGCAGTTTCAGCAGGGTGCTTTTGCCGCTGCCGTTGGGGCCGCACAGGCCCAGGATGACCCCGGCCGACAGGGTCAGGCGATCGATGGTCAGCACGACCTGGCCGCCGTATCGGTGAGTTAGCTTGTCCAGTTGGTATAGAGGCGGTGTGTGAGCCATTGATTACGAATTGCTTGGTTTGAATTTCACAACTACGCCTTCTTTTAGACCCCTTTAATGGGTGGCCCCTCGGATCCTCGACGCTCTTCTTCTATTTCCTGCGCAGAAACGACACCGCGGCATTGGCGCTGAAAGCGATGAGCAGCAGAACCAGGCCTAAAGCGATGCCCATGGCGAACATGCCTTTGCTGGTCTCCAGGGCGATGGCCGTGGTGATGGTGCGGGTGTGCCACTTGATGTTGCCGCCCACCATCATGGAAATGCCCACCTCGGTCATAACCCGGCCATACGCGGCAACCCCGGCGGCCAGAATGCCATGGCGCGCCTCCCACAGACTGCTCAGCAGCAGCTGCCGCCGGCTGGCTCCTAAAGAGATCAGGCCGATACGCAGGTCCGCATCCATGCTCTCCACCGCGGTGGCGGTGAGGGCGATGACCACGGGCAAACCGAGGATGGTCTGGCCGATGGCCACGCCGGGCAGGGTGAAGAGCAACCCCATGTGACCCAGGGGACCCTGCCGCGACAAAAAAGCGTAGACAATCAGCCCGATAAAGACCGTGGGCAGCGCCAGCAGGGTGTCCACGATCAGCCGCACCTGGTTTTTGCCGGGAAAGGTGAAATGGCCCAGGGCAAACCCGGTGGGGATGCCAATGAGCAGACTGGCGGCCATGGCCAGGCTGGAGACCTTGACCGTGGCAAACACGGCCGAATAGGTCTCCGGATCACCGCCAATCAGAAGCGCAAAGGCCTGAACCAGACCCTGAAGGATGAAATCCATCGAGCCTTTACTGCGCGTCGGGAAAGAAGAGCGGCTGACCCATCAGCTTGAATTCGCCGATCAGCGCCTGGCCCTGGGGCCCGGTCAGCCATTGGCCGAACCGGTCCGCCAGGTCCGCCTGGGCGTTGGGACAGCGTTGGGGGTTGACCGTAATCACGGCATAGGGGTTGCGCAGAGGCTGATCCCCTTCCACCAGCACCACCAACGGCGGTTGGCCGCCGTGGGTGTGGGCATAGGTGATAAAGGTCCCCCGATCGGTCAGGGTATACCCCTGGCGCTCGGCGGTGATGGTGATCGTAGCCAGCATGCCCTGCCCGGCCTGGACGTACCAGGACTCCTTTTCAGGGGTGGCGGTTCCAGACAAGGGCCACAGCTCCAGCTCCTTTTTATGGGTGCCGGAGTCGTCGCCCCGGCTGACGAACACGGCCTGCCGGGCGGCGATGGCCGCCAGGGCCTTGGGTATGTCGGCGCCTTTGATGCCCGCCGGGTCACCCGGCGGGCCGATCAGGACAAAGTCGTTGAACATGACGGGTCGACGATGAATGCCGTGACCGGCGTTGACATAGGCGATCTCGGCATCGGGGGCATGCACCAGCAGCACATCCACGTCGCAGCTCTGACCCAGGGCCAAAGCCTTGCCCGTACCCGTGGAGGTCCAGCGCAGCTCGATGCCGGTGGCCTCGCTGAAGTGGGGCGCCAGGTAATCGAGCAGACCGGTGTTGTCCGTGCTGGTGGTGGTGGCCATCATCAGCACCGGCTTCTCGGTTGCCCACACCCCGCTGGCGGCCAAAAGCAGAATTATAACCGCTACAAACCCGCATCGACATAAGGATGACCAGATTTTCATACAGCCTCCTCCGCTCATGAATTGCTATCAGCGTCTGTTTTTTCAATGGATTGGGGAAAAACGATCCGTCCGCTGGCGGCGATATCGTAGCCCGTGGACCCGTGAGCCAGTTGTTGAAAGTGCGGGTCGTGCAGCAGCCCGATAAACCGCTGTACACTTTTTTCGAAAAAGCGCTCTTTGTGCATCAACAGGTCGTAGCGCTCCCAACGCCAGGCGACAAAGTCCAGGCCCAGCATTGCCGCCACCGGTTCTATGCCCGGTCCGGCGTCAGCCCCGCCGGCCAGCACCGCCAGCCCCACATCCATGTGCCGCTGAACTTCATTGGTGTATCCGCTGAGCTGGGACCCATTGATCTGGGCAGCCTTGAGTTCCCGATCGAACAGCTGCCGGGTGCCGGTACCCAGTTTGCGGTTGATCACCGTCAGACCCGGCTGGCTGAGGTCGGCGGTACGGCGGATGCCCCGCGGATTGCCCTTGGCCACGATGAGACCCTGGTGGCGGCGGCAGAAGTTGACCACCACCGGCATGGGGCGCAGCTGTTCTCCGGCCGCATCGAAGTTGTAGTCACCGTCGCCCTCCTGAAGCAGGTGACTGGTGGCGATGTGGCAAAGATCGTGTTTGAGGGATCGAATGCCGCCCAGGCTGCCCAGGTTGCCGAAAACCGCCAGGTTCTCCGGGTAGCGGCTGTTATAGATCCCGATGATCTGCTCCAGCAAAGGATCGTTGCTGCCGGCGATCACCAGCAGACCTTCGCTGGCCGGCAGGGGACCAGCCCCGGGCTGAAGATTGATGGTGTGGGCTTCGACCCACCGATCCACCAGATGCCGGGGAAACAACCATTTACCGGTAACCTTGGAGGCCGGCAGCCCCTTTTCGGCAATCAGGGCGTAAACCATTTTCTCGTTGATGCCCAAATGTTGGGCCACCTCTTTGGTGGACATCAGCTGGCTCATTGGACCCCCTTCTTCTCAACTTGATTGAAGTCACCAACTACGATTTTTGGTCCATTAAAGTCAATATTTTTGTTATCTTATTCTTAAAAATTACTTAAAATGACAAAAACAAACCGTTTAGGCCCAATCAGTTCATCCATCGGGATCAAGATAAGGGCCCTTAGGCTGGAGTCCGTTAGTTCAGGCAGGTTGCAGAAAAGCAGAAAAAGGGTTTAAAAGGAAGCCGCCCACCAATCCCACGGGCATCCAAACCCTGCCCTTTTCCCTGGCCAAACCAGCCGTCTTCTGGCATGGTAGCCCCATTCGGATTGAATTGGTGCCCATCCAGAAACGAGGAATTTTGGTCGAGATCAAGGCATGCGAAAAATTTTACCACAGGCATATAGGTGATATTCCGAGGATAAAATTTTGAGCATAACGAAGATATCGGGCGAAATAACCGTTTATGGATGGGCACTAATTGATAAAGAGCGAAAGGACCCCCCTATGATACAATCAACACCGCTGCTGACAACGCGCCCGGCATGGCAGGCCCTCGCTGCCCACCACAAACGGTTCCGAGGCGTGCACCTTCGCACCCTCTTCGCGGAAGATCCCGATCGCGGCGAGCGCCTGACGGCCGAGGCCGGGGGCCTTTTTCTCGATTACTCGAAGAACCGCATCACGGACGAAACCATCCAACTGCTTCTGCAATTGGCCGAGGAATGCGGGCTGCGCCGTCGTATCGCGGCCATGTTCGACGGGGACAAGATCAACATTACGGAAAACCGTGCCGTCCTGCACGTGGCCCTGCGCGCGCCCGAAGCGGCAGCCATCACCGTTGACAGTGAGAACGTGGTGCCCCAGGTACACGCCGTGCTGGACAAAATGACAGACTTCTCCAACCGTGTCCGCAGTGGTGCCTGGAAGGGCCACAGCGGTCAACGAATCAAAAACGTGATCAACATCGGCATCGGCGGTTCCGACCTTGGCCCGGTGATGGCCTACGAGGCCCTCAAGCACTACAGCGACCGGACGATGACCTTCCGGTTCGTTTCCAACATCGACGGCACCGACCTTGCGGAGGCGACCCGGGATCTCGATCCCGCGCAAACGCTTTTCATCGTCTCCTCCAAGACCTTTACTACCCTGGAGACGATGACCAATGCCCAAAGCGCGCGCGACTGGTTGCTGCGAGCCTTTGGCCAGAACATCACGGCCGTAGCCCGGCATTTTGTCGCAGTCTCGACCAATACCGCCCAGGTGGCCAAGTTCGGCATCGACACGGCCAACATGTTCGGCTTCTGGGATTGGGTCGGCGGACGGTATTCGATGGACTCGGCCATCGGGCTCTCGACCATGCTGGCCATCGGTCCGGCCAATTTCCGCTCTCTGCTCGACGGCTTTCACCAGATGGACGAACACTTCCGCACCGCCCCGTTCGACAAAAACCTGCCGGTGTTGATGGGCCTTCTGGGCGTCTGGTACGTCAATTTTTTCAACGTCCAGACCATCGCTGTGCTTCCCTACGAGCAGTACCTGAAACGATTCCCGGCCTACCTGCAGCAGCTGTCGATGGAGAGCAACGGCAAGCAAGTGACCCTCGACGGGTCCGGAGTCGACTACGATACAAGCCCCATCTATTGGGGCGAGCCGGGAACCAACGGCCAGCACTCCTTCTACCAGCTGATTCATCAGGGAACCCGGCTCATCCCGTGTGACTTCATCGCCTTCGGCGAGGCGCTCAACCCGCTCGGACGGCACCACGACATCCTGCTGGCCAACGCCTTCGCCCAATCCGAAGCACTGGCCTTCGGCAATACCCCCGCCCAGGTAAAGGCCGAGGGCACACCCGATTGGCTCGTCCCGCACCGGGTCTTTGAGGGCAATCGCCCGTCCAACACCATCCTGGCCGAGCGGCTCACACCCCAAACCCTTGGCGAGCTCGTGGCCCTCTACGAACACGCGGTCTTTACCCAGGGGGTCATCTGGAACCTCAACTCCTTCGACCAGTGGGGAGTGGAGCTGGGCAAGGTTCTGGCTCAGCGGATCGTCCCGGAACTGGAAAAAACGACCGAGCCCACGCTCGGGCATGACAGTTCAACCAACAATCTGATCCGCCGCTACCGAAAAGCGAAAAGGAGGTGTGAAAAGACATGAAAATTGCCGTCGCCGCCGATCATGCGGGATTTGAACTCAAAACAAACATCCGTGCCCTGCTCTTAGAAGTGGGCCACGAGGTCATCGATCTCGGCACGCACGACCAGAATCCCGTGGATTATCCGGATTTCGCCGCTGCCGTGGGCAAAGCACTGCTTGAACGAAAGGCCGAGCGGGGCATCGTGATTTGCGGCAGCGGGGTGGGTGCATCCATCGCGGCCAATAAAATCCCCGGGATCCGCGCCGGCCTGTGTCATGACACTTACTCGGCCCACCAGGGTGTGGAGCACGACCACATGAATGTGCTCGTGCTGGGCAGCCGCATCATCGGGCCAGCCGTGGCGCGCGAGCTTGTAGCGGCCTTCGCCAACGCCCTCAAGAGCGCCGAGGAGCGCCACTTGCGGCGCCTGGCCAAAGTACAAGCCATGGAAGAGCGCTACACGGGCAAGACCTAAAAGACAACCGGACTGCCCCCGGGCCCGCACCGCTGAAACAGTTTGAAGGGAAGTCGTCCATGCGCAAGCAAGCGCTACCCCAAACTCCCAATCACTCGGACTCACCCGATGGCGGATATTTTTCGGTAAACATCTTTTCCGATTGAGCTGTTCCGATCAGCACCAGTTCGTCTCCATGCGCCAGAACAATCTCAGGATTGGGGTTGATAATCAACTCGTCGCTTCTTTTGACGGCCACCACGCTGCAGCCGGTGTTCTCCCGGATCCGGACGTTGGTCAAGGCTCGGTTTTCCAATTTGGGGCTCAAGGAGATGCGAAATACGCTCAGACCCTCGGAAAGCATCAACATCTGCTGGGGGTGTAGCAGGTTCATGATGGTGGCGGTTACCAGGGAACTGAAGGACATCACCAGATTGGCGCCGGCCCGATGCAGCGTGTTGATGTTGCGGTCCAGGCTGGCGCGGCAGATGATCTGCACATCGGGCCGGAGACGGCGGCAGTAAATGGTCAGGTAAATATTGAGGCTGTCGTCATGGGTGGTAATGATGATCGAGGGGGTCTCATTGATACCGGCCTCGACCAGGACATCCAGGTCAGCCGCACTTCCCTGAACAAAATGGGTGTCCCGGGAGGCAATGCCGGGTTTTTTTTCCACTACCCGGAAATCGATCCCCCGGGCCTTGAGGCCATCGGCTACGGATTGGCCAACGCGACCGCCCCCCAGAACCAGCACCGGCCCCTGGTTCGGCCCCTCCTTGGCGCTGAATTTAATAGACCGGTCGAACTGATCGAGCTGATCCGCGGTTCCGGCCAGCAGCAGAACCGAAGACTCACCGATCCGGGTTTGCGGGTTCGGGATCTGGAAGTGACCCTGTTCCCAAATACCAACCACGGTAACCCCGGTGATCTCCCGCAGATGGCTTTCAACCATCGTTTTACCCTGCAGCCAGGTCCGCATGGCCGGAGCTTCGGCGATCAGGAGCTGATCAAAGCGGCCGACCACATTGGCTTTCATGCTGATTCCCAAAACACGCCGGGCCAAGGCCTTGCCCAGCAATCGGGTGAACTGGAAGACACGCGTGCTGCCCGCCAGTTTGAGAATATCCACCGAATTATCATGATCGGCGTTGGTGACCGTGGTCACACCGGTGTTGGCTTCCCTGACGGTATAGATGATGTTGGTGCTGGCGATGTCATCGTTCATAACCACCACCAGTTTGGCGTGATCGATGCGCAGGCGGTCATAGGTTTGGGGGTCGTCCAGTTCGCCGACAACCACCTGGTACCCCTGATCGTGGAGATCCAAGGCGGCCTGAAGTTCGGCGATGACAATGACATAGCCGATGCCGTATTGGCCCAGTTTCTCGATCAGGTTGAGAGTGACCGCGTCAAAATGGGTGAATATCACGTGGCCGGACATGGTTTCCGGAACCGTGCGCGGGGCACGGGCCTTGTTCTGCGCTTCCAGCCAGGGGGCATAGAAAAATTGGATGAACGTGAAGGGCAGCATGACCAGCAAAAAAACGATGCCGCTGAGCAGCACCACCACCGAAAAAAGCTTGCCGACATCGCTGGTAAAGGTGATGTCGCCGAAACCCAGGGTCGACATGGTCGTCAGGGTCCAGTAAAACCCGGTTACCCAGGAGTACTGGCGGCCCTCATGAAGCATCAGCAGATGAAAAAGCACCGTAAACAGGGCAAAAAAGAAAAGCAGCACCAGTAGGAACCTGAACAGCAACCGCACGTTGCTTTTCTGTTGGCCGACACTGAGCAGCAGGGTGAGCTGAGTAGCCATGGTCTTCATCGATGGTTCCTCCTCGATAACCATTTACCAATCGAAGGCCAGTCCATACCAAATTTGAGCATCGAAATCCATCCATCTTCCCACCGGGCAGCGGTGGGTGTGCCTGTCGATTGATAATTTCAATGCCCTGCCCTTTCAGTATTGGTTTTTCCAGTTTGACGAACAGCGGCGTTCAATCTACATTGCGTCCATCCAGAAATGAGGAATCTGGGTAGTGTTCAAGGCATGCGAACCATTATGCCACCAGCGTTTGGTGGCTCGTTTTTGAAGTCATTTAAAAATGGACCCTCCGGCGTACAGCCTGTCCATCATTGGCCGCCGACTGGTTTCCGAGGAGATTCTGCCATGAAAGAGATCGATGCCCGCGGGCTGGCCTGCCCGGCGCCGGTGCTTCAAACCAAGGCTGCAATTGAGAAGGAAATGCCCAGTCAGGTGCAAGTGGTCGTGGACAGTGCCGCGTCTCAGCAGAATGTTCAACGGTTCCTGAATTCTCAGGGTTTTGAGACAACTCTGGCAGAGGATGGCGCAGACTACCTGGTGATCGGAAAATGCAGTTCAACCTCCGTCACTCAACCGCATGGACCCGCTGGGACCCAGGCCGATTTGAAAAAAATCATGGTCATGTGCGCCACCGACCGCCTGGGATTCGGCGATGACGGCCTGGGCCTCAAACTGATGGTCAATTTCCTGCGCACACTCAAGGAGATGGGCCGCGAATTGTGGCGCTTGGTGTTTGTCAACAACGGCGTCAAATTGACAATCGATGGCTCCGAGGCGCTTGAGGACCTGAGAGAACTGGAACGCACGGGGCTCTCCATTCTGGTGTGCGGGACCTGCCTGACCCATTTCGATCTGTTGGATAAAAAACAGGTCGGCGTCACGACCAACATGCTGGACATCGTCACAGCCATGCAGCTGGCCGACAAGGTAATCAACCTTTAACGCTGTTTTATCCTTCGATAGGAGATCAATCCATGAAATACGGTGCCCGCAACCGGATCACGGCAAGGGTGAAAAGCGTAAAGCGTGGGGATATCATGTCACTGGTCAAATTCGACGTCAGTGACCCACACGAAATGTCGTCGGTTCTGACCACGGAATCGGTCGAGCACCTACAGCTCAAACCCGGCGAGGAGATTGAGCTGGTCATCAAGGCAATCCACGTGCTGCCGGTGAAAGACTGAGCCATCGCCGGGACGTTTTTTCGGCTGGCCGACCAATACCAATAACCCACACCGGCCTCAGCGGCCTGCTTTGAGCACCCGCTCAATGGCCCTGGGAAGCTGGTGGATCAGTTCGATCACCTGGCTGGCCGGCGTAGGAGCGGCCAGATCGCCGGCGATGTCGCGTTCGAAGCAGGCGACGCAGATGCCCATGTTTCCGGGATTGCCAAGTTTTTGCAACAGTGCGGCCAAAATACCGATAATCGCCCCCACGCTGATGATTCCCCAGCGGCTGGAAAAAAAGTTCTTCATGCGATCGACGCCCTCCTTTCCACAGGTTGCAGTTGTTACCTTTTAGAGCAAGCCCTTTGGCATGTAATCCGGTCAAAGTCCAATCGATTATGGTGGTGGCAAATAGACCTGCCATTCGGTCTCTCAATACCGAGGAGACGGATCGATTTTAAATTCTCGGAATGGGCTTGCTTGGCGAAAATTTGAACCGGACCCCGAAGAAACACCCCCTCCTTCGCATACCAAACCACGAGCGTGTGGCGAATTCCGGCATACTCCAGCTTGTGAACGGGGTTGATAACTGATAAGCGTGACGCATGGCCGCGGGCGAACCCCAGCGCCGTGACCTGTTTTGCCTGCGCCGGAGCTGCGTAAGGGTGGGGATTCGGAAAGAGTGGAACCTGGAGGCAGCATAATGATTGGTGCCATTGCCGGTGATATTGTTGGCTCGGT
>JAWOIA010000139.1:0-57471 GCA_046484885.1 Desulfosarcina sp.
CCGTTGTATATGGTTCCAACGGCACCGTGATCTCGGGGAACTCGTCACAGAGCCGTGCGGGCATCATCGGGACGGTTCCTTCCTCGCCTTCTTCCGCTGGTATCCGAATCGGTTTCAGCAGATGGAAAACCCTGCACGATCACGGAATCCGGGTTCAGTTTGGTTCGGACGCGCCGGTGGAACCCATCGCCCCGCTGCTGGGGGTGCGGGCGGCGATGCTGCGCCAGGATCCGGCCGGCCGGCCGGAGGGCGGCTGGCGGCCGGACCAGTGCCTGACGCTGTTTGAAAGTCTGGCCGGTTATTTTCAAACCGCCGCCTGGACCACCGGTCGGGAAGGGGTGCTGGGGGCCATCGCGCCGGGTTACTGGGCCGATGTAACGATATTTCAAACGGATTTGTGCCGCCTGCCGCCGGCTGAGTGGCCCGCCACTGCCGTCGAAATGACCATTGTCGGCGGCGAGATCGTAAGCGCGAACGGAAAACTAGCCCATGACCCTTGACGCCGTTCTGAAAAAACAGCTCGCCGATGAAGTCGCTTCTCAGCTGGATGGGTTGCAGGGCTTGTATCGATACCTGCACGCCAACCCGGAGCTCTCCGGGCAGGAGCTGCGCACGGCCGAGCGGTTGGCCGAAGCGATGCGGCGCCTGGGGCTGATGGTGCACACCGGCCTGGGCGGTCATGGGGTGGCCGGCGTGCTGGATAACGGTCCCGGACCCGTCGTGCTGCTGCGGGCCGATATGGATGCCCTGCCGCTGGTCGAAAACACCGGTCTGCCCTTTGCGTCGACGGCGACTGCTCGGGACGAATACGGCCGGCGGGTGGGTGTGATGCACGCCTGCGGGCACGATGTTCACATGACCTGCCTGATCGGTGCGGCTGCGGTTTTAACGCGCCTGAAAGGCCAGGTCAGCGGCAAGGTGATTTTCGTGGCGCAGCCGGACGAAGAGGTCCACGGCGGTGCTCGATTGATGGTCGAAGCTGGGCTATATGAAAAAACCGGCCGGCCCGATTTCTGCGTTGCGCTGCATGTGAGATCGGAGCTGGCGGCCGGTTGCGTGGGGCTGGCGCCCGGTGTCCGTTCCACCGCCGCCCATGCCCTGGATATCACGATTCGCGGCCGCGGCGGCCATGGCGCGGCGCCCCACCAGACCGTCGACCCGATCGTTCTGACGGCGCAGTTTGTTCTGGCCCTGCAAACCATTGTCAGCCGCCAGGTCGATCCCAGCAAGATGGGGTTGATCACCGTGGGCGCCATTCATGGCGGCGCCAAGCGCAACATCATTCCGGAAACGGTAGAGCTGAACCTGACCCTTCGTGCCTACGAGGACGAGGTTATAGACCAGTTGCGAACGGCCATTGAACGCACGGCCAACGGTCTGGCTCAGGCAGCCGGACTGGAGCCGGACCGCTGGCCGGTGATCCGGACGGCCGAAACACCCTATCCGCGCGTCTATAACGACCCGGCGCTCACCGAGCGGCTGCGGGTGGTCTTTGCCGACTTGCTGGGCGGCGAGCATGTCTTGACCACACCGGCCGGGACCGGCTCGGAGGACTTTGGCTATTTTGGTCTGACCGATCCCCCGATCCCCACGGTGATGTTCCATCTGGGGGCCACCGACCCCGATCGTCTGGCGCGCAGCCGCCACGGCGACCCCCGCATCGCGCCCGAGCACGATCCGGGTTTCCAGCCTCATCCGGAAACCTGTCTGCCCACGGGTGTGACAACCATGGCGGCGGCGGCGCTGGGGTTGCTGGCACCTGCATTGAACCCCAAAAACCAAAACCGCGCTTGACTTTCAAAACAGGAACCCGTCCTCAGTGTTCGATCTCATCATTCAGCAGGCGCAGGTTATCGACGGCAGCGGCCGTGCCGGTTACATCGGCGATGTCGCCGTCAAGAATGGCCTCATCGCCGCCATTGACGCCCACATTCCGGGGGCCGACCGGCCGTGCATCGATGGTCGGGGCCTGGCCCTGGCGCCCGGGTTTATCGACATGCACTGCCACACCGACACCTACCATTTGACCGAGCCGCTGGCCGACATCAAAGTCCGGCAGGGAGTGTGCCTGGACGTGGTGGGCAACTGCGCTATGTCGGTGGTGCCGACGGACCCGCAAACCGCGGCCCAACTGAGCGACCAGCGCGAGTTTGCCCGGCGTTGTCCCCAGGCGCGCACAGTGGCCGACTACGCAGCGGCCATCGACCAGGCGCAGCCGGCCATGCGGGTGATGACCCATGTCGGGCACGCGGCCCTGCGGGTGCAGGCCATGGGACATGCCGCCCGGCCGCCCGCGGCCGATGAACTGGGCCGGATGCAGCGCGCCTTGACAGCGGCTCTGGAACAGGGCGCGGCCGGCCTCTCAACCGGCCTGTACTACCCGCCTTCGGGTTTTGCGCAAGATGCTGAGCTGATCGCCCTGGCCAAAATCACCTCCCGTTTCGACCGCTTTCACGCCAGCCATATTCGCAACGAGGCCATCGGGCTGCTGGATTCCTTGAGGGAAGTGATCCGCATTGGTCGGGCCGCCGATGCCGCCACCCACATTTCGCACCTCAAAGCGGCCGGCCGTGGCAACTGGCAGCACGCCGAGGCCGCCGTCGCCCTGATTGAAGCGGCCCGTCGCCAGGGCTTGGACGTCACCTGCGATGTCTATCCCTACGATCGATCGTCGACCAGCTTGACCGTACTGATCCCGCCCTGGGCCCAGGAGGGCGGCATCGGTGAAATGAGCGCCCGCCTCAGGCATGCCGCGCAGCGTCGGCGCATCATCGCTCAGATGCGCGACGGCCTGCCGGGCTGGGAAAACAGCTACCACAATGCCGGCTTTACGGGCATTACGATCTCAGCCGTCAAGACTGCGGCCAATCGGCACCTGATCGGCCAAACGGTTGACCAGGCCGCCGCCGCCGCCGCACAAGACCCCTTTGCGTGGGTCTGTGATTTGATAGCGGCCGAAGCCGGAGAGGTCAGCATCATTATCGCTTCCATGCACGAAGCCGATGTGGCCCGCTTTATCAGTCTGCCCTTTGCCATGATCGGCTCGGACGGCAGCCCCACTGACGGTACGCCCCACCCGCGTCTGTACGGCACTTTTCCGCGCGTGATTCGACGTTTTGTGCGTGAATTGAAAAGCATGACCCTGGAAACGGCCGTGGCCAAAATGACCGATTTGCCGGCTCGGCGGCTGGGGCTGAAAAACCATGGCGCGATTCGAACGGGCTGCCGGGCCGACCTGGTGCTGTTCGATCCAGAGCGGTTTGCGGACACCGCCACCTATGCGGCCCCGCGCTCATTTCCAACGGGACTGCAGGCCGTGATCATCGATGGCCAGATCGTCCTGGCAAACGGTCAGCGCACGGCGGCGCGGCCCGGCGGCTTCGTGTGCGCCCCAACCCGGTCCTGACAGGTCATCGCGACATGCACGACGGCGCAATCCTGCTGGAAGTCGAGCACCTCAAAACCTCCTTTTTTACATTCGACGGCGTCGCCCCCGCGGTCGACGACGTTTCCTTCAAGCTCTACCGGGGTCAAACCCTGGGTTTGGTGGGTGAAAGCGGGTGTGGCAAATCGGTTACGGCCCTGTCGATCATGCGGCTGATTCATGACCCGCCCGGCCGCATCGTGGGCGGGCGCATCCGGTTCGATCAAACCGAACTGCTCTCTTTGTCGGAAGCGCAGATGCGCAGTCTGCGCGGCAACCGCATCTCCATGATCTTCCAGGAGCCCATGACCTCTCTGAACCCGGTCTACACCATCGGCGCCCAAATCGCCGAGGTGTTTATGACCCACCGCCGCATCAGCCAGGCCGAGGCGCTGCAGTGCACCATCGAGATGCTTCGCAAGGTGCAGATCCCGTCGCCCCATAAGCGGGTTTCGGAATTTCCGCACGAGCTCTCCGGCGGAATGCGCCAGCGTGTCATGATTGCCATGGCGCTGGCCTGCAACCCCGACCTGCTGATCGCCGACGAGCCCACCACGGCCCTGGATGTGACCATTCAAGCCCAGATTATCGACCTGATGCTGGATCTGAAAGCCGACTACAACGCCGCCATCCTGATGATCACCCACGATCTGGGCGTGATTGCCGAAACTGCGCAGTGGGTGGTGGTGATGTATGCCGGGCGGGTGGTGGAAAGCGGTCCGACGGTTGATATTTTTGATCACCCCCGGCACCCCTACACCCAGGGGCTGCTCGGTTCGGTGCCGGTTGTCGGTCGGCGGGCCAAATTCGGCCGGGCGCGCTTGCGCGAGATTCCCGGTGTGGTGCCCTCGCTGTATGATCTTCCGTCCGGGTGCACCTTCAGTCCGCGCTGCCTGCAGGCCATGGATGTATGTCGGCACCACCCGCCGCCCGTCTTTAAACCGAACCCTTCTCACCGCGCCCGCTGCTGGCTGCTGGACAGGAACGCGACGCCGTGACAGCGCTCTTGAAGGTCGACAATCTCAAAGTCCACTTCCCCGTCAAAAAGGGCGTGCTGGCCCGCACGATCGGTTATGTCTATGCCGTTGATGGGGTCAGCTTCGAGCTGCAGGCGGGGGAAACCCTTGGCATCGTGGGCGAAAGCGGCTGCGGAAAAACCACCACCGCCATGGCCATTTTGCGGCTGCTACCGCCAACCGCCGGTGCGGTCTGGTACCAGGGCCGCAACCTGTTGGAAAAAAGCCGGCGACAGATGCGCGCCCTGCGCCGGGAGATCCAGATTATTTTTCAGGACCCTTACTCCTCCTTGAACCCGCGGCGCACGGTACGCCAGATCCTGGGCGACCCCTTGATGATTCACGGCATGCGCAGCGGACGGGAGCGCCGCGATCGCATTGCCTTTCTGCTGGACAAGGTCGGTCTGAGCCTGGAACAGGCCGAGCGCTACCCGCACGAGTTTTCGGGCGGTCAGCGCCAGCGCATCGGCATCGCGCGCGCCCTGGCGCTCAACCCCAGACTGATCGTCTGCGATGAACCGGTGTCGGCCTTGGACGTGTCGATCCAGGCCCAGATCATCAACCTGCTGATCGATATTCAGGAGGAGTTCGCCATATCCTACGTTATCATCGCCCATGATCTGGCGGTGGTCGAATACCTGTGCGACCGCATTGCGGTGATGTACCTGGGCAAAATCGTTGAGTTGACCACTTACGCCAATCTGTTTACCCGTCCACTGCACCCCTACACCCAAGCCCTGCTGTCGGCGGTTCCGGTGGCCGACCCAAAGGCCCCCCGCCATCGCACCGTGCTGCAGGGCGATGTGCCCAGCCCGATCAGCCCGCCACCCGGGTGCCGCTTTCATCCGCGTTGCCCCCAGGTGATGGAACAGTGCCGCGACCAGTCCCCCCAGCTGTCGCAAATCCATGCCGGCCACCAGGTCGCCTGCTATCTTTACACTGACGCCGGCGCCGCATCGGCCTCCGGGGGCTGACAGCACAGTTGCGGGGACAGATTCGGCGGGTCGCTCAAGCGCCGGTGTCGGCCCGCGCAGTTGCCGTCAGTCCGTCAAAATCTGAATCGCCGGCAATACCTGATTCGACCCGGCGATACCGAGTGGGCAGGAAATAGCCGCTTCTGTGCCGGTTGATCGGCTGGGCGGGCGAGGCGTACATCAATTGGCGGAATCGCAGCGGTCATGACGCAAGACGATCGAAAAAAATGGGACGCCCGGCACCAGCAAAGCCCCGGAAGCGTTGAGCCGTCCTCGGTCCTGGAGCGGTTTTGGTGGCTTGCGCCCCGCGGTCGAGCCTTGGACATTGCCTGCGGAAATGGCAGGAACAGCCTCTTTATGGCCCAAAAGGGTTTTTTGGTGGATGCGGTGGACATATCCCCGGTCGCCACCGGTCGCCTGGCCGGTAAAGACCCGCGAATCAGCGTCATCTGCCGAGATTTGGATGTGTGGAACATCCCTGCGTGTCGCTATGCGCTCATCGTCAACGTGCGGTTTTTAGATCGGCGTCTCTTCCCCATGATCAAAGCGGGTCTGATACCGGGGGGCGTTTTGATTGTCGAGTCCTTCGGCGGTGGGCAGCGGGACGTCTATTGCCTGAAACCCAATGAATTGCGGCACGTGTTTCAGTCATTTCAGATCGTATTCTACGAAGAGACGTGGGCCGATCACTCTGAAAAGTTTGATCAAATCGTCTCCATGGTCGCAATTAAACCTGCTTCAGCCGGCCTCCCGTGATCTGATCCATCAGGTGTCATATGATAAGCCAACCTTTTGGATTATATTGGCGTTTATATTTACGAGCGCGTTTTGAGACTTAATTGGGTGGGTTGGGCCGGGTCGCGAATAGAAAATAAAAATTAGTCGAAAAACAGAACAGAAGAATTCTAAACCAGTTCTTAGTTTGACCATAGGCTTTGTGGAGACGATGGTGCGAAGGGCAGCCAGTCGCGGGCAAGCCATTTCGGCCCAGGGGCGCCCAGTGGTCCAAGAATTCGGGCGGCCGCTGCAGATCAATTCTGTTGCCTGCCGCCCGGAGGCGATATAGGATGGCCGGCATTCGCAAAGCAGGGATCGGGGTCTGGCCCAACGGCGAGCGTCAGCCCCTTGGCGGCGGTTTGTCGCGGGGTGGATTCTGCAAGGGCGGTCGTCGAGAGGCGTACGGGGAACGGTTAACCCCTCATCCGGATCGAAAGGACGCGTTTGCGCCATGGCCGGCATCTTTTACGGGTGGTGGGTCTTAGCCGCTGCGAGTATCATTCACCTCTGGGGTGCCGGCGCCTTCTATTACAGTTTTACGGTTTTCTTCAACCCCATCGTCGAGGAGTTCGGGTGGAGCTACGCCGCCATCTCTTTCGCCGCTTCCCTCAGAAACATCGAAGGCGGTTTGATCTCGCCGTTAATCGGCGTGGCAGCGGACCGCTGGGGGGCCCGCCGGCTTCTCGTACTGGGAAGCCTGATCACCGGCCTGGCGTTTTTGCTTTTCAGCCGCATCAACTCCTTGTGGTCTTTTTACACCCTCTTCGTGGTCTTATCCATCGGGGTCAGCCTGTTGGTTCCCATTCCCGGCTGGGCGGCGGTCACCAACTGGTTTCACAAGCAACGGGGCTTGGCGATGGGGATCCTTTCCGGGGCCATCGGGCTGGGTGGAATCGTCGTGTACCTGATCAATCACCTGGTCGCCCGCTACGGCTGGCGGGCCACGGTCGTCATCCTGGGCTTCGGCACGATCCTGGTTTGCCTGCCCTGTGCGCTTTTCGTGCGGCACGACCCTGAACACTACGGCTTGAAACCCGATGGCGAAGAACCAGATAAAGGTTCTGATCGAGGGCCGGCTGCCCCTGTCGCCGCTGCAAAATATCGGCCCGATTACAGCGCCCGGCAGGCCCTGCGAACCACCACATTCTGGCTCATGGCCGTGATTTTAACCGTCGCCGGCGGCATCATGAACGCGGTGATGGTCCACGTGATGCCCTATCTGCTGAGCGTGGACCTGCCACGCAACCGGGCGGCACTGATTGCGGCCACCCTGGTTCTGGTAAGCACGGCCGGGCGGTTCGGCCTCGGGTTTTTGACCAACCGCTTCGAAAGTCGGCATCTGCTCTGCTTCGCGCTGGCAATCCAGGCGCTGGGTCTGTTGCTCCTGGCCCGATCCAGCAGCTTGACTCACGCGGTTCTTTTTGCGCTCTGCTTCGGCCCGGGCAGCGGGGGGCTGATTACCCTGCGGGTCACGATGCAGGCCGGTTTTTTCGGCAGAAAGGCCTTCGGCACGATCCAGGGGGCCTCCATGGCCGTGATGATGCTTGGAACCACGGCAGGCCCGCTTCTGACAGGCCTTTTCTACGATCTCCACCAGACCTACCGCCCAGTCTGGCTGTTGATGGGCGGGCTGATGCTGGTCAGCATCCCTTTCGCCCTGCGCCTCAAACCACCCCCTGATCTCGAGGCTTCGAAAACCGACGCCTAACCGTGCGCAAACGCAACCCTGCGCTTAACCCGTGTCCTCAGCGGTGGTCTCGGGGTTGCCTGCCGTAAAATTGCGCCACCTGCTCCCGATCCACCCTTACGAGTTGCAGCAGGCCCCGTCGACCTTATCCAAGCCCGAGGGAATTATTCCCACCCGGTCGAGCCTGATCCATTCAGCTCAAGCCGGCAGCGTGAAAGTGAATTTGACCCACTGGTCTTGGGTGCACGCCGCCCGGATATCCCCGCCATGTTTGCGGATGATCTCCCGGGTAATGAACAGGCCCAGGCCGGTGCCCTGGGTCAGCCCTTCCTTGCGCCGCAGGCGCACGAACTTTTCAAAGATTTGAGCGAGCTGCGTATCGGAAAGGGTTTCGCCTTCATTCCAGACCTCGAAACGCAGGTTCGGGGCTGCCGAGGAGAAGGCCAACCGAATGGTGCCGCCGTGCCGGCCGTATTTGAGGGCGTTGTCGATTAGGTTTTTATACACCACCTGCAGCAGGTCGCGGTCGCCGTGGAGCGCGATGCGCTCGGGCAGCTGATTGACAACGGTGACCGCATTGGCGGCGAAGCTTTCCTGGAAGCTCTCCAGAACGGGCGCCACCACGTCGGCGACCATGTCCATGGGCTGAAGGGTCACCTGCAGTTCACCTTTTTCAATGCGAGACAGGTCTAAATACTTGCGGGTCATGCTGACCGCCTTCTCTACACTCCGGGTGAGGTTGTGCACCAGGGAGGCCTGGGAAGCGTTCAATTGGCCAATGGCTGCCAGGGTCAGGGCTTTGGCGGAAGTAAAGATCACACCCAAGGTGTTTTTCAGTTCATGGGAAACAAAGCCAAGCATATCGAGGTAGTTGCGGTTGGCAACCTGAAGAGATCGATTGGCTTGTTCAAGCGCCTCATTGGTGCTTTTGAGGCGCAGCTCACGCTCATTGAGCCGCTCGGCCATGAAATTGAACGCTCTGGTCAAATCGCGCACCTCATCATCGGTGGCCGGTTCGGCCACCTGCATGTCCAGGCGGCCTTGGGCGATTTGGCCGGCAGCGTTGGCCAGGCGGCTGATGGCGCCGGTCAAGCGCCGCGAAAAAATCAGCCCGAGGGCCAGCACGATCACCGCCGCCCCCAGGGACATAAATCCGTAGAGCGTCCACAGGTTGCGTTTTAAATCGTCGTATTGCCTGGCCAGCACACCCACGTACAGGATGCCGATCACCTTGCCTTCGATATTGTGGATCGGGTCGTAGGCGCTCAGGTACCAGTCGTTGACCACAAAGGCCCGGTCGTAGTAGTTCAGATCGTTTTCCAGGACCGTGTCGTACACCGTTTCACTGACCCGGGTGCCGGTGGCCCGGTTGCCGCCGGCCAGAGTCACGGTGGTGGCCACGCGGCAGTCCCACTGAAAAATGGTCACTGTGCCCAGCTGTTTGTTCTTGTAGAGTTGATCCTCGAACACGATCGAATGGATTTTGTCCACCAGATCGTGGTTGCGGTTTAGCAGAATGCCGGCATAGAGTACCCCTTTGCGGACACCGGTGTCGTCTTCCACCGGTGTGGCCGCCACCAGGGCCATTCCGGCGGTTTCGGCGGTTTTGGCCCGGATCTTGGCCTTGGGCGTTGGTTCAAACACCATGAATGCCCGCTCCTCCAGGCGCTCTCCCTCGACCTGGAGGCGGGGGGACTCAAGGATGGCAAAGCCGCTGATCGTCTCGCCTTTCAAGGCCCGGCGAATCAGGGTGTCCTGGGCCAGGTAGTCGCCCGCCTGGTATGGCGCTGCGGTGCGCATGATCACGCGTCCCTGGTTGTCTGTCAGGCTGAGGAAATCAAAGCGGCTCTGGCGGCGGGCCACCTCCAAGAGGGCGCGGAATTCAGCCGTATCGTCCGTGTGATAAGCCTCCTGCACGCGCTTGCCCCCGCTCAGGGCGGTCAGAAAGAGCTCCAGACCGTCCAGCTCCGACTGGATAACGCTCCATGCCGTTCGCAGGTCAAGACCAGCCCGGCGCTGGGCTTCGTTCACCGTGGTGCGATTGATCAGAAAAGCCCCCACGGCCGCAGCCAGGGCTCCGAACAGGGCGATGACCAGCACGAAATTGAGAAAGATGCGTTTGTAGAGTTGGATGCGCATGTGTCCGACCCCTGGATTTGTTTCCCTCTCCAGGGCCCCATGCAATTATCGGGCACACTTGTACCGCGCCGGCGCTGGTGGCGGGGTCCGGCAGGCCAGTGCCCGTTCTCAAGGGCATCTGGTGCGATCTTATTAATTAACCCATTGAAATAAAATGACTATCGTTGTTTGGCTCGGCCCAAGGGCCCATCGGCCCGAAAGGGCTGAAAGGGGCGCTTGCACCTCTGGGCAACTCCTTGCAGATGGCATTCGGTGACCAGACTGTTGGCAGATTGTAAAAAGAACGGACACACCCGTAGTGCCCACTCGGTCAGTGTGCTTGCTGCATCAAGATCTCAGCACATCGCTTCGCCAAAAATCGCTCAACTAAGGTTGCATCTTGACGCCCGGCGGCTCCGCAAGTATGCTCTGATCGCAATCCAAGCACCGATCCAAAGCCCCCATTCCCACGGAGCGTCATTTTTGAAAGGTTGGGGGTGCGTCCCATACCGCAGCATAGTCGGCTGACTTTTCAACGTGCTGAACACGCTGCCCCCCAAAAGCGGCCGCAACTCCAAAAGGAGTCCGTAACTAGTGTCCATCCAGAAACGAGGAATTTTGGTCGAGATCAAGGCATGCGAAAAATTTTACCACAGGCATATAGTTGATATTCCGAGGATAAAATTTTGAGCATAACGCCGATATCGGGCGAAATAACCGTTTATGGATGGACACTAACTAAAATCGCTTCGGAGGACCCATGACCAGAGTCCTGGAGGGAAAAGCAGCAATTGTGACCGGGGCCGGCTCGGCCGGCGAGGGAGTCGGAAACGGCAAGGCAACCGCCATCGTCTTTGCCCGTGAAGGTGCCTCGGTCGTGTTGGTGGACCGAGATCTGAGCGCCGCTGAAGAGACGCGGCGGATGATCGAGCAGGAAGGCGGTCGCTGCTGCACCTTCGCGGCCGATGTCAGCCGCTCCGACGACTGCCGCAAGATCGTGGCCTTCTGCCGTGACACCTACGGCAGGATCGACATTCTCCACAACAACGTGGGCATCGAGTTGGCCGGTGGGCTGGAGGAGACCAGCGAGGATGACTGGAACCATACCCTGGCGGTCAATCTGACGAGCATGTTTCTGTTGTGCAAAGCCAGCATCCCTCACATGGTCGCTCAAGGGGGGGGAACCATCATCAACGTCTCCTCGATCAACGCCATCCGGACCTTGCCGGCGTTGTCGCTAGCCTACGGGGTTTCCAAGGCCGGTGTCAATGCGCTCACCCGTGAGATCGCGGTGCAGTACGCCAAGCATGGAATTCGGGTCAACGCGATTCTTCCGGGTATGATGAACACCCCGTTTGTGCGCGTGTCCTTGACCGAAGCCTACGGGGGGGACATTCAAAAGATGACCCAGTACCGGGATTCGCTCTGCCCGACCGGAAAGCAAGGCGAACCCTGGGACGTCGCCAATGTGGCGCTGTTTTTGGCTTCGGAGCAATCGACGTACATCACCGGCCAGGAGATCATCGTCGACGGCGCCCAGACCTGCAGGATCTGACGATCACCGAGACCCGGCAGACCGCCCGCCTGACCGGCTTCCGGCAAGTTTTATCCTGCAGGCGCGAGACCCGCTGACCCAGGGGCTGCTCCTGACTTGGGTGCGTGCCCCATCCCGGTCATTTCCGCTGTCCCCACCACCCCGCCACGCAATACGGCCGGCCACCCGGCAGCCCTGCCGGTCAACCGATCGCGGGGGCCTCGGTTCGGCTTCATTTCGGCACGGTTTCCGGGCGGTCTGCCCATTAATTGTCTTGATAAATCCGGTGTCGACTGATATGAACCAATACACTTGGCATGCCAGTGGTATATTAGTGGTCTGCTCAGGGGCGATCACTTCCAGCCTGAGGTCGGGAACGATCTGACGCCCCGACTCATCATCTCGGTTTATCCTCATGGAAAATAATTGGGCATGAATCACGACATCTATGCAACGCTTAAAGAACGCATTCTTTTCCTGGAATATCCCCCCGGGAAAATTCTCAACGAGAAGGTGCTGGCCGACGAATTCGGTGTCAGCCGCACACCCTTGCGAGAAGTGTTGAACCGCCTTGAGGCTGAAGACCTAGCGCGGGTGCTGCCGCGTACCGGTACGATGGTGACGGAAATCGAGTATCAGAAAATGATGCATGTGTTTCAGGTGCGGTTTGACCTGGAAGCCCTGTGCGGCCAACTGGCGGCTGAACATATGGCCGCCGAGCAGCTGGAGCGGTTGCAGGAAATAGAGGCGTTCTGCGCCGGTCTGCTCAGCAGCAAACAGAAAAGAGCGCTGGTGTCCGTTGATTTTCAGGTCCGGGAGATCCTGCATGCGGCGGCCGGCAACCCGGTTTTGGCCCGCATCTCCGACCAACTCTACGCCCTGACCTTCCGATTGTGGTACATGATATTGGATCGCGGTGAGTGGGGCGAGGAGGTTATGGCTCTGCAAAAGGAAGTCAAGGGTATTTATGCGATCATGACCTCCCGGGACGCCGCGGCGGCCGGCAATTTTCGAAAGGCGTGTCTGGTAGAGCATCTGGAGCGCATCCGCTATAAATTTCTGGGTTCGACCCCCAAAAAACCGCCCGTCAGCCGTTGAATTGCTCCCGGTGGCCGACCGCGGCGGGACTTTTGCGGCCTATCTCCTAATATTTTTTTGGTATAATACCATTAAAAACAAATTGACTTAAAATTTTTCAGTGGTATACCAGCGTTTAACCACAGTGTAAGCCCCGAAGGCGGTGTGAGTCAATGAGCCTTTATCGTGTGAATAATCCTCGGCAGTCCTGGTATGGTGAATCCATCGGCATCCTGATCCTGGATGCCGCTTACCCCTGCATCCCCGGCAATGTGGGCAACGCCTCCACCTTTCCCTTTCCCGTGCGCTACAAGGAGGTCGCCGGCGCTTCCATCGACCGGCTTTTGAACCAGCGGGATGCGACCCTGGTACAGCCCTTCATCGACGCCGCCAAGGCGCTGCAGGATGAGGGTGTCAAAGCCGTAACCGGAGCCTGCGGATTCATGGCGCTCTTTCAGCGTCAGGTTGCGGCGGCGCTGGATATACCTGTTTTTCTCTCCAGCCTGCTGCAAATTCCATTTATCCACAACACCGTGACACCCGGTCGGCCGATCGGGGTGATTTCCGCCAACGCCGACGCGCTGACACCGCACCACTTCGAATCGGTGGGTGTAGCGCCGACCATTCCCCTGGCCATCGCAGGCATGCAGGACCAGGCTGAATTTCGCAGCGCCATCCTCGAGGAGAAAGGGACCCTCGATTCAGCCCTGATCGAAGCCGAAGTGGTTCAGGTGGCAAAAAGCCTGCTGCAGCGCCACCCGCTCGTGGGTGCGATCCTGCTGGAGTGCAGCGATCTGCCGCCCTATGCCCATGCCGTGCAACAGGCGGTCGGGCTGCCGGTATTCGATTTCATTACCATGATCCAATATGTGCATGCGGCGGTGGTGCGCCGCCCCTATCATGGATTCATGTAACTAGTGTAATCCCGGAGGGAAGGTTCATGACCGGAATTTCGAAAATTTATGATGTCATCATTGTCGGCGGCGGCATCATGGGCAGTGCCTCCGCCTATTACCTGACCCAGGCCGACAGCAGCCTTAAAGTGGTGGTGGTTGAAAAGGACCCCACCTATGAGCTGGCCTCCACGACCCTGTCCATGAGCAATGCCCGCATTCAGTTCAGTCTGAAACAAAATATTCAGGTCTCCCAATACGCCTTCGACCGTTTGGAAAACTTCGAGCGCGAAATGGCTTTGGAAGGCCGATCCCTTAGAATCGCCTACCATCGCGAAGGCAACCTTTTCCTGGTGGATGCGGAAAACCGGGATGGGGCCCAGGCGGGGTTCGACCTGCAGAAAAAGCTGGGTTGTCAGGTGGAGTGGTGGAATTCCGCTGCCATAAAAACCGCCTATCCCTTGTATGAGCCCGGTGATAGGCAAGGCACCTTCGGGCCTCAGGATGGGCACTTTGACGCTTATGCGGTCCTGATGGGTTACAAGGCCAAGGCCCGCGCTCACGGTGCGGTCTACCTCCACGACGAGGTTACCAAGCTTCAGGTCAGCAATGGTCGCATCAACGGGGTCAGGCTTAAGAGCGGTGACGAGATCCACGGCAAGGTGGTGGTCAACTGTGCCGGCGCCTGGTGCTCCCAGGTGGCCCAAACGGCCGGCGTTGCCCTGCCCGTAGAGCCGGTTAAACGGCAGGTTTTTCTTTTGGACACGGCCGTCAAACCGGATGGCCCCCTGCCGTTGACGGTGCTGCCGTCGGGCCTCTATTTTCGCACCGAGACCGGTGGGCATATTGTGCTGGGTAAATCCATGGCCGATGATCCGGTGGGCTTTGATTTCAAATGGGACCAGAACCGCTTCCTGGATGACCTGTGGATCGAACTGGCCGGGTTCGTGCCGGCCTTTGAAACCCTCAAGCTGGTGCGGGGATGGGCCGGGCTCTATGCGGTCAACACCCTCGACGGCAACGCCATTTTAGGTGAGTGGCCCGAATGCCGGGGGTTGTTCCTGGCCAACGGGTTTTCCGGTCACGGCCTGCAGCAGGCCCCTGCCGTGGGACGCTACCTGAGCGAATTGATCCTGGGCAGACCCCATGCCCTGGATTTGTCTATTTTCACCCCCGAGCGCATTCTGGAAAAACGGCCTTTGAGTGAAGGGGGCCTGGTGTAGGGCAGGCAACGTTCCCCCCACACCCCATTCAACGCACACAGACCGGGCCCGCCTTTCGACTGCCGGCCCGGTTCGCCAACCCCACAGGCGTTGCCGGTCGATTATCATCCCACCCAACCGGCCGCAGCATTGCGTGTATTGACACCCGTCGGGAGTCTGGGTAGACTGCCAGACCAAAAAGGCAGCCGTGCCTTTTGCACGGCAGGCAGCCGACGCCGTCGCCACCCCCGCGCTGGATCGAAAGCAATTGTCAGGCCCCGGCTGTTGCCATCGATTAACCGATCGGGCGCTCGTGATGGAAACCGACAAGTGCCCGGCGTACTGACTAAAACCGGTTCAACCCACACGGAGGTGCTTGTGATCCATCAATTCGACACCGTAATCGTCGGCTCCGGCGGTGCCGGTCTCTACGCCGCACTCGAGGCCAGTCAGCGATCAAAAACGGCGGTCTTGTCCAAACTCTATCCCATTCGCAGCCATACCGGTGCGGCTCAGGGCGGGATCAGCGCCGCGTTGGGCAACGTCGAAGAGGACCGGGCCGAATGGCACGCCTTCGATACGGTCAAGGGGGGGGATTATCTGGTCGATCAGCAGGCGGCCAAAATTCTGGCCGAAGAGGCGATCCAGGCTGTCTACGATTTGGAAAACCGGGGTTTGCCGTTCAACCGCACCCCTGAAGGGCGCATCGACCAGCGCCGTTTCGGTGGGCATACGCGCAACTTCGGCGAGGGGCCCGTACGCCGGGCCTGCTACGCGGCGGATCGCACCGGGCATATGATTCTGCAGACCCTCTACCAGCAGTGCATCAAAAAAGAGGTCTCGTTTTTCGACGAGTTTCAGGTAGTCGATCTGCTTCTGGACGGGACCACCGCCAAGGGGGTGGTGGCCGTGGAACTCGCCACCGGTGACCTGCATATCTTTGCCGCCAAAGCCGTTCTTTTCGCCACTGGTGGATTTGGACGCATGTTCAAGATCACATCCAATGCCTACGCCAACACGGGCGACGGACCGGCGGTGTGCGCCCGGCGCGGGATTCCCTTGGAAGACATGGAGTTCTTTCAGTTCCACCCCACCGGAATCATGGGCCTGGGGATCCTCATTTCCGAGGCGGTGCGCGGGGAAGGGGGTATTTTGCGCAATCGCGACGGCGACCGCTTTATGCAGCGTTACTCCCCGACGCTGCTGGACCTGGCTCCGCGAGATATCGTCGCCCGCTCAATCCTCACCGAGGTTCGATCCGGCCAGGGCATTCGCGGGGACCGCCGCATCGACGACTACGTCCATCTGGACGCCACACATCTGGGTAAAGCGGTTCTGAACAGCAAATTGCCCGATATCACGGGTTTCTGCAAGACTTACCTGGGTATCGACCCGGTCGACACGCCCATTCCGGTGCTGCCGACAGCCCACTACGCCATGGGGGGCATCCCCACGGATGTTTTCGGCCGCGTGATCATGGACGGCAGCGGGACCGTTGTCGATGGCCTGTACGCCGCCGGGGAATGCGCCTGCGTTTCGGTCCACGGGGCCAACCGCCTCGGCACCAACAGCCTGCTCGATCTGGTGGTCTTCGGTCGGCGGGCGGGCCGGCACATCGGCGATTATGTCAACCATGTCGACAGGCACCGAGTGGATGCGAGCGCCGCCGACCGGGCACGGCAGTGGATCGCTCGATTGACCGACGGGGCTCCCGGCCCCCACGGCGGTCAACTCATGGATCAGATGCAGACCACGATGATGGAAAAGGTGGGCATCTACCGCAATCGACAGCAGATGCAAGCGGCCGTTGACGAGATACAGTCGCTGCGGCTGCAATATCGGTCCGTGCGCGTACAGGACACGAGCAGGCCGTTCAACACCGACCTGCTGGAGATTATCGAGTTGGGCAATCTTTTGGACCTGTCACTGGTGACTGCGGCGGCGGCCCTCGACCGGCAAGAAAGTCGTGGGGCGCACAGCCGAGAGGACTTCCCCGCAAGGGACGACCACAACTGGCTCAAGCACTCGTTGGCCTACCTCCACGGGGACACGGTGCGGCTTGGCCACAAGGCGGTGGACACGACCATCTGGCAACCCAAACCGCGCACCTATTGAACCCAAGGAGCCGACCATGAACATCGTTTTGAAGATACAGCGCTACAACCCCGGCAGTGATGACGAACCCTACTTCCAGTCATTCACGGTGGCGGTGGATCCCAACCAGCGGCTGCTTGACGCGCTGATGCAGGTCAAGCGGTTTCAAGACGGCAGTCTGGGGTTTCGCAAAAGCTGCGCCCACGGCGTATGCGGCTCCGACGCCATGCGCATCAACGGCAAGGACGGTCTGGCTTGCAAGACCCTGATCAAGGAGGTGGCCCGCGCGGACGGAGACACGGTCACTGTCGAACCGCTCAGGCATCTGCCGGTTCAGCGCGACCTGATCGTCGACCAGGGTGATTTTTTCAAAAAGTACCGCTCGGTCAAACCGTTTTTGATCAATGCTGAGCCGGTGCTCGAGAAGGAGCGCCGGCAATCCCAGGAGGAGCGGCTGCGATTCGACGACACCACCAACTGCATCCTCTGCGCGTCATGTTATTCGGCCTGTCCGATACTGGCCCACAACAGCGATTTTCTCGGGCCGGCGGCCATCAGCCAGGCCTACCGGTTTCTGGCCGACACGCGCGACCGGGGCTTTGAGGCGCGGCTGGCGGTGCTGAACCACCCCAACGGGGTGTGGCCCTGTCAAAACCATTTTAAGTGCACCCAGGCGTGCCCGCGATCCATTCTGATCACCAAGCGGATCAACCAGACCAAGCGAATGATCGAAAAGCGGTCGCAAAAAGCGGCCGACCCTTGAGCCGGTCCCCCTCAGTGAGGCGTTTCGTAAGGGTCCAGCAGCATTTCGGGCTGATCGGTGTCATCGCCTTTGGCATCGGGGTGGTTGTTGATAAAGCGGGCACACGCGTTCCAGCGCAGGACCGCATCCTGGTTGTCCGGGTCGCAGCCGGCCAGTGCCTGGCCATAGGCATCGAGCGCTTTGCTGTACCAATCGTAGGCCACGGCCGCCGACCCCGGGCCGCCTTGCTTGAGATGGTATTTGGCGCGCTGTTCGAAAACAATTCCCGTGTAATACGATTTGCAGTAGGCCGAACTCAGTCGGGCCACGACTTCCCGGGCTTGCTCGAAGGCCGGGTTGAGCCCGTTGCCGGGAAACTTGTCCGTCAGCGCCAGAAGGCGAAGGATCAAGGCATCCTGATGGTCGGGAAGGACCGCCAGGATGTCCAGGCAGATGCTCTCCGTCTCCTCCGGTTCGTTGAGCAGGCGATAGCGCCCGGCCATCTCCAGTGCGGATGCGATCGCATCCGGCTCGAGGGTTTTCAGATCGACCATGGTGACCTCCCTTCAGAATGTGTTCAAATTTGAGACCCTGCGGGCTTGCCGACCTTGCCGCATCACCGCTGTCAGGTCTCTTCGCGCATGGTCCACTTCAGTGCGACCACTTAGTAAATGGTAGGTTAACGGTAATCAAAAGGAGAACCATACGATGAACCAGCTGCAAGCCGGTGACCCGGCACCCCACTTTTCGGCCTTGGATCAAAACGGAAAAACGGTCAGCCTGTCCGATTTCGACGGGCGCAAGCGCTTTGTCTTTTTCTACCCCAAAGCCAACACCTCCGGCTGAACCACTCAGGCGCAGGCGGTGCGGGACGCACTGCCCGATCTGAAGGAGGCCGGCGTGGCCGTGATCGGCATCAGCCCGGACGAAGTTGGCCAGCAGAAAAAATTCGATGACCGTTACGGGCTGGGCTTTCCACTGCTCAGCGACAGCGACCATCGCATCGCCGAGGCCTATGGTGTGTGGGGCGAAAAGAAACTCTACGGCAGTGCCTACCTGGGCGTCGTGCGCTCGGCCTTTTTGATCGATGAAGCCGGCAAGATCGCCGCCACTGGCTACAGCATCAGCCCCAAAGACACTGTCCCGACCTTGCAGCGGTGGCTGGCATGATGGGACACCGCTAACCGCTCGGGTCGCGGCGGCACGGTGTTTTGTCAACCCGTTTCATCCGCAACGACTGCGCTCCGCCCGGGTCATGACATCGCGGGCCAAGCGCAAGCTGGCCTGGTCGATCATCGAACCGCCCACCGCGGCGGCGCCCCGGCCTTCCCGGCGGGCCTGCTCATAGGTCTCAATGACCAGCCGGGCACGTTCGATCTCTGCGGGGGAGGGGGAGAAAACCCGGTTCAAGGTATCGAGCTGTGAGGGGTGAATCGCCCATTTGCCATCGAATCCCAGCGCCCGACTCCGTTTCGCGGCGGCCTCCAGCCCATCCGCGTCTTTAAAATTACCGTAGGGTGCATCGATGACCTGCAGACCCGCCGCTTTGCCGCACATGATGAGGCGGCTGCAGGTGAAGTGCAGCGGGTCGCCCGGATAGCTGCCGTCGTCCTCTCCATGGCCGGAAACCGAGCTGAGCGGCATGTTGATCGAGGCCGAGTAGTCGGCAATCCCGAAAACCAGGCAGCGCATGCGGGGGGAGGCGGCAGCGATGGCGTCCACGTCGCGCAGGGCGCGGGCGCTTTCGATGATGGCCTCCAGGCCGATGGGTGAAGTGATGCCCGCCTCCGATTCAAGGGCTTGCAGGGCGCGGTCGACAAAATGAATGTCGCCGGGGCCCTCGACCTTGGGCAGGACCACGCTGTCGAGCCTTACCCCGGCGGTGGGAATTATCTCGACCAGATCCCGCAGGGCAAATGGGGAGTCGACCGGATTGATGCGCAGGGTCAGGCTGCGCTTTCCCCACGCCAGTTCCAGCAGTGCGGAGGCAACGGCGGCGCGGGCGCCCACTTTTTCATCGACGGGGCAACTGTCTTCAAGATCCAGCATTACCACATCCGCAGCGGCGGCGGCGGCTTTGATGTGCATGCTGTGACGATGCCCGGGAACGGAAAGGATGCTTCTGCGGAGTCGGTTCATGGTTATACGACACGTTGTGATATCGAAAGAAAAAGGCGAAACCATCCGGTAACAGTTCAGCGGCGCTCATCCTATCGATCGCAGGTTGGGATGTCAACCCGTGTCGGTGGCGGGAACGCTCGATCAAGCCAGGCCGATGGTGATTGTCGGACAAACCCCGCCCTGCCCGTATCCACGCCGACGGTCACCGCAGCGGCCAGGATCAGGGAAAGGATTGCAAGTGCTGTCGTTTTCACCACCGGCTCCTATTTTGCCGGATGGCTGTAAGGGGCGCTGGCGGGGCGTAGAACCGCACCGGGTTAAACGCACAGTATCCAGTGCCTGTCCAGAAACGAGGCATGGGGTTGGAGACCGAGGCCTGGGCGAAATCCGACCTTTCACGGGCGCATCATATTTGGGTGGTGCCGGAGTACATGCTGACGCCGGGCGGTGTCTGGCCCGCAACGTAGCTGAACGGTTTGGTCATCATGGGGTTGTCGACTATCATTTTTAAGAACGTGTCTCGGTAGTCCGGATGCGCGATGCTGGCTATGGCGAGTGCTTTCAGGCCTTCGGTAAGCCCGCGCAGGTCGGCGATGCCGTATTCGGTGACCACGACGATCGGGTCATAGGAGGATGCCGTGAGGCTCACGCCGGCGGGGTGAGCCGGGGTTATCTTCGATTGGCCTTTGTCCGTGACGCTTTTTATCGCTATGATGGGAACGCCGAAATCCGGATCGTTCAACGCCCGGATGAAGTCCGGCTGCCCGCCGACGCCGCTGTAGTATTTTTTTGCATCGATGTAGGCGGTCCACACGTTCCCGAAGAAATCGACCCCCATGGCCGTGTTGACGGATATAAAGGGGATGTTTTTCCTGACCACCTCCGCGGAGTTGGTGTACTGGCACGGCCGCATCTGAACGGCAAGTCTCATATGCACAAAATCATAGAGCGCCTTCGACCCCATAACCATACTGGCGGTGCTGTATCCCGTGTCCAGCTTTTTTCTGCGGTTGTTGATTATGCCCATTTTTTGAAGCTGCATCAAGCCGTCGCCGTATATCTCCGTTTGAACGCCAAGATTTTTAAACCCCGCGTCTTTGATGGTACCGATCACCGCATCGGGGATTTTACCGATTCCGATCTGAAGCGTTGCCCCGTTTTTAATGAAGTGGTGTGCGATCAGCTCGCCGATTCGTCTCTCCGCCCCCGGTATGTTTTCAAAATCGGGGGCGGGGAAATCATAAACCGGTTGCACCCCTGCGGTTACGATATAATCAATCGAACTGGCATCGATTACGCTCTGGCCGTGCGTAAAAGGCATATTTTCGTCAAGTTCGGCAACGATCACCTTGGCGTGATCGATAGCGGTGTGCAACGCTTCCACCGAGAGCCCCATGGAGTACTCGCCGGTGAACCGGCTGCGGGTGACTTTTAAAAGGACGACGTCCGGCTGGTAACGGCACCCTTTGCCGATAACCGTGTCGATGTTGCCAAGGGTACAGGGAAGATAGTAGGCGCGCCCCTCATTGGCGGCGTCTCTGACCTCTCCGGCGGAAAAAATCGAATACGATTTGATCTTGTCCTGCATCCCTTTTTCGACAAAGGGTACCCGGCCGGGCAGCAGCAGGTGCACCATCTTGAAAAAGGGGCGGGTTCGGCTCGACGCTTTGATCGAAGCTGAGAGCGCTTCGATCAGGGCTGTCGGCGTGGCCGCATTGGAGCCGATATAGCAGTTGATATGGTCTTTACCGTTGAACGTGTCGTACAAAATGTCGGCGAGCGCCTCTTTTTTAACGACTTTCGGTTCCCTGTTCATTTCTTGACCCTTCTGCATTGATGCCATCAACGTGCCGTCAATGGGGGAGTGACTGGAGTAGAAAAAAGCCATATCAGGCAGGCGGGGGTTCCGCAAGTCTATAGAGCGAGCTCTTTACGGGGAGATTTTTTGCTTGTATGCTTTCGGGAATGTTTTGCCGTCCGGGCACCCCTTGTTTCTTGGGAGGGCTTCCGTAAAGCCACGCAACGCCACAACCATTAGATCGATTGTGGTTTTTTTCAGCTGCCTGAGAGCAAGATGTAGGTACCAAAAAAGAGGACGGCTATGGTACGACAAGTTCTTTGTTGTCCTCACGAACGATACTCCGGAGACGGGCTCCATGTCGGAAACCCTCAAGATCATTCTGATGATTTTTGTGTTCATCGGAGCCTTGTTCCTTGCTATGCGCATTTCCGGATGGAAGATGAAGGAGGCCTGCGATGCCGTCATCTTAGACCTGAAGAACCAGAATGCGTTCGACCCAGCCTCCGCTGTGGAACTGCCATATGCGAAAGGTCAGCTGGTCACTATCACATTGCGGGATTATAGGCCGAAGGCGCTCGAGGAACTCATCAATCAAGATGAGGTCCGGATGCTGAATGGGGGGTTATACTACCTGCGCAAAAGCCACCGGCCTGGCGCGGCTAGTGACGGAGTGGTAATCTAGGAAAGGCCAGGGAGGGGTGCCATCCCTCACCAGTCATTTGCACGTTTTACATCGATCCGAAATTGAGATTGGTGCCTGATTCTCATCGCCTTACATGATACTGGGGAGCCAGAGGACGACTTGCGGAAATAGTGTGCAGATCGCAACCCCCAGAATCTGAAGAACCAAAAACGGCACGACACCCCAATAGATGTTGGACAGACTAACTCCATCGATTTTAAGCCCCGCAAGGTAGAAGAGGGCATAACCGAACGGGGGCGTAAGGAAAGAAATCTGCAGGTTAATCGCCAGCATGGCGACAAACCAAAGCGGGTCGAAACCCAACTGCTGGGCAAGGGGCAGAAAGATCGGGAAGGTGATCATGATGATGCCGATCCAGTCTATGAAGCAGCCCAGCACCACGTAGATCGCCATAATAAGAATGTAGGTGCCCCATTTTCCAAGGCCAAGGCCGAGAAGCGCATCGACGATGGCTCTGCCACCGCCCAGACCGAGGAACACACCGGTGAAACAGGTGGCCCCGACGATGATAATGACGACCATTGTTGCGGTACGCGATGTGCGGTATAAGCAATCGGCAAAATTGCTCCAGGTCAGCTTTCGATAGGCCAGGGTCATGAGAAAGGCGACAAAGGCCCCGACGCCGGCGGCTTCCGTCGGTGTTGCGATTCCGAAAAAGATCGCTCCAAGGACACAGAAGATCAGCACCACCGGAGGAACCGCATAGCGCAGCGCATCAACGATGCGCTTGGAAACCGGGATCATCGCCAGTTCGGCCGCAGGCACCGTCGGACCGACATTGGGGTTTATACCGCAGCGAATGGCGATGTAGATCATGTAGAGGGCACCCATCGTCACGCCCGGTGCAACACCGGCCATGAGTAGTTTTCCGGCCGACAAGCCCGCCTGGTCGGCCATCATGATCAGCATGATGCTCGGAGGGATCAGAAGCCCAAGGCTCCCGCCCGCCGCGATTGTCCCCATCGTAAGTTCTTTTGAGTAGCCGTAACGGATCAACATTGGACCGGCTAAAAGCCCCATCGTTACAACGGACGCGCCAATGATCCCCGTGCAGGCCGCAAAGACGATGCATACGGCGACGACGGCGATACCAACGCCGCCCCTGATCGGACCAAGCAGGATTCTCATGGCTTTGAAGAGGTTGTCCGCCACCCCCGACATGGCCAAAAAGTTTCCCATCAGGATGAAGAGGGTGATGGCGACCAGGACGAAATTGTCCATAGTCCCGAATATACGATCCATAAAGATGCCGAAGAAGTGGGGCCCGATGAAGACAAACCCGAAAAAGACGCCGACGCCACCCAGAACAAAGGCAAGGGGATGGCCCATGAACAGGAAGATTACCAGTGTAACAAACATTCCGATTGCGGCAAGTTCCGGACTCATTGACTATCTCCATTTGCTTCAACGAGAATCGCGATGTTCTTTATCACCTCTGAAATGCCCTGCAAAAGCAGCATCACTGCCGTCACCGGAATGACGGTCTTAATGGGATACAGCGGTGGTCCCCAGACACTCCATGATTTTTCGAGATAGGTCCATGAATAGTAGGCGAAATTGATGCCGTAGTATATGAACACGGCGATAAAGGGGAAAAACATGCTGGCATAACAGAACAGGGAAAGGACGGCATTCGCCCTTTTCGAGAAACGGCTCGAGATCAGATCGATACTTACATGGGCTTTCATCAGGAGACCGTAGGCGGCAACGAGCATGAAATGGGAACCATATAGAAAACTGCTCGTCTCAAAGGTCCAGATCGTTGGGCGATCGAGCGTTCTCGTGATGACTTCATAGAGCACCAACAGGGTCAAAGGGATCAACAGATAACTGAAGATAATGCCTGTCCACATGCTGAACCTGTCAATCCATCTGGATATGGCAAGCAATGCGTTCATGTCTGCAAACCTCTTTCTGGTGAATTTGGGAGCGCCCGGTTGCCATCAGGCGCACCGGACGCCCCGACTTATGCAACAGTCTACTGCCTACTTAAGGCCTGGAAGATCCGGGATTGTAGACGGATTTCGTCCGTGTTCAAAGGGTACTTGGAAATTCCTGGTAGCACGGAAATCCTTCAGATACTGAAACATTGAGAGCGCCACCGCGCGATAATCAGGGTTGCTCGCAGACTCAGCTATCAAGTGTTCCCATGCGTACCCCTCGATTATCTTGAGATCTTCGTCGGAGAGACGGATGACTTCGGTTCCCGCGTTCTCAAATTCTTGAAGGGCTTTGATATTGCCGACTTCATACCAACTGCTCATGAATGCCATGTTGGCCTGGGCGGCTCTTTCAACGATCATCTTCAAATCCGCCGGAAGGGCTTCCCATACATTTTTGTTGATCAAAGCCCCGAAAGTAGAAGCAGGTTGATGCCATCCGGGGCCGATGTTAAACTTTGTAACCTCGCCGAAGCCCATCTTCCAGTCGATCGACGGGGTGCTGAATTCGGCGCCATCGATGGTTCCCATCTGAAGGGCCTGGTAAATCTCACCGCCGGACACCATTACCTGGGCGGCTCCCAGTTTCTGAAGAACGAAGCCCTGGGCCTTGCCGGACATGCGCAGTTTCTTGCCCTTGTAATCTTCCAGATTTCTGATGGGAACGCGGGTGCGGATGCCAGATTCCTGAGGACTGACGCAGTGGAGGAAATAGACGATGCCGTACTTTCCAAATAGGTCGTCGACAACTTTTTTTCCCCCGTAATGGTAGTACCAATTAATGTAGTCGTACTGGCTCATCCCCATCGGATAGGATCCGAGCAGATCGAAAGCGCTGTTCTTGCCCGCCCAGTAGCTAGGCCAGTCGCCGCCGGCCTGAACGGAACCCCTGGCCACGGAGTCGAAAACCGCGGTGGCCGGGACCAATTCTCCTGCCGGTGATACGGTGATCTCAAGGCGGCCACCGCTCATTTCGGTAACGAGCCGAGCGAAGTTCTTGTCGCCTTCGAGCAGATCAATGGCTGGCGTCCAGGTAGAGACCATGGTCCATTTGATAACCTTGTCCGGTGCAGACAGGGCAATGCCGGCGCATAACCCTGTTGCGAGAACGACGGTGACTATGATTGCAATCTTTTTACCCATAGCGTTTTCTCCTTTTCTTTCGTTGGTTTTAGTCCTGCCATCGCTTTCCGACAGCAACCTGGCAACAGTCACGGTATCGCAAGAAAACATCAGATTGCGGACTCGTATTGACGGTCATTGTAATCATCACACCCGCCCCAGGGTTGCTCTTCTGGGTCGACGCGCTCGCGAAACACCCTTGATTCGGCCGCTCCCGGCCTTTGTCACCCCCACATTGACTAAAATCGGGAGCGCGAACCCAGTTTCCTCGATTACCCGTTTCTGAGTAACGCCGGGCAACAGCAGACCACGCGCAGGTGTTTGCGTGTTTTAGGAGATCAAGCGGGCACAGTTCAGAAAAGACGAGACGCGGGCCTTTTCTCCGGGGAGACCCTCCCCGCTATCCGGCAACCCCGGTATTGGGTTGGCTCTGATATCGGGCCGTTTTCTATGGAAAAGTGAACCATCCTCAGCCGTCAGCTTCGGGACAGGAAGCCCCGTTTAATATGTCGACGGCACCCCATCTGCTGAATACTATTTTTTTACTATCTCGCCTGTCAAGAGAAAATGGGTGCGGTATAAAAAGGGACGTCGGGATTGGGGCATGCAGAACAAAAAGCTTTCCGATGCGTGCAGAACGAAAAAGAATCAATGGCACGGATTGGTTTGACAAGATGTTCCTTGACAGTGAATAATCGCAATGGTAAACTCCATTACTCCTTGTAATTATTGATTTGTTTATGCGCGCCCCATTCCTTGAGCTTGTTTTGAATAACCCGCAGTTCTTGCAAAAAACGATTTTTTTAGTGGGGGTTTTATGAATCAACAATATAATCAAATTTATGACGATTTTGCATGGAAAATCCCTGGAGATTTCAATATTGCCAACTTTATATGCGACCGATATGCGGGAGAAGGGGGTACAGCAATCGTATATGAGGATGAAAAAAACAACATTCACCGCTATACATTCAAGGATTTAAAACAACTTTCAAACAGACTGGCCAACCTCTATGTTCATCTTGGAGTAAAAAAGGGCGATCGTATTGGGATTCTTCTTTCCCAGCAGCCCGAAACACTCATAGCGCACTTGGCAGGGTTCAAGACAGGTGCCATAAATATCCCCTTGTTTACCCTTTTCGGCCCTGATGCGCTGCAATACAGATTGGACGACAGTGAAACTCGGATAATTCTGGTCGAGCCGGAAAGCTTAGATAAAATCCTGGAGATAAAGCCCAATCTTGAACATTTGAAACACATCATATGCACCGGAAAACGCACTTTTGCCAATGACGACATTATTTCGCTGGAAGATGTCGGCAAATATTCCGATAGCTTTAAACCGGTTGCAACCACATCGGAGGACCCGGCCCTGATCATCTATACCTCCGGGACAACGGGGCCGCCCAAGGGGGCGTTGCACTCGCATCGCGTCCTGCTGGGACATTTGCCCGGAGTCGAGATTTCGCATAATTTTTTCCCAAAAGCGGGTGATTTTTTTTGGACCCCAGCGGACTGGGCCTGGATCGGCGGCTTGATTGATGTGCTGTTTCCCAGCCTGTACCACAAGATCCCTGTTTTGGCCTTCCGATTCAAAAAATTCGATCCTGACGAGGCCATCCAGCTCATGGCACGCCATTGCGTAAGAAATACGTTTTTACCGCCCACGGCGTTGAAAATGATCCGAGCGGCATCTGATCAGATAGTTTACGAAGGACTCAATCTGAGGACGGTGGCAAGCGGCGGCGAACCCTTGGGAGAAGAAATCCTGGAATGGGGGAGAAGTCGTCTCGGTCTTGAAATAAACGAATTTTATGGGCAGACCGAGGCAAATCTTCTTGTTTCAAACTGTAGTGATATTATGCCTGTTAAACCGTCTTCCATGGGTCGGGCAGTTCCCGGGCACCGGGTGGCAATCATAGACGATGGCGGCAATGTGGTGCTGCCGGGGCAGGAAGGGGAAATTGCTGTTCGCAGCCCAGACCCGGTCATGTTTTTGGGGTACTGGCGCAATGAAAATGCGACCCGGTCCAAATTCATCAAGGAGTGGATGACCACGGGAGATAGAGGTGTTTTGGATCAAGACGGATATTTCTTTTTCAAGGGGAGAAACGATGACGTAATAACCTGTGCTGGTTATCGAATCGGCCCTTCTGAGGTAGAGGATTGCCTGTTGAGGCACCGCGCTGTGTCCTTGGCGGCGGTTATCGGTAAGGCGGACGCCCTGCGAGGTGAGATTGTCAAAGCATTTATCGTACTCAAAGAAGGTCGGGAAGCGTCGGAAAACTTGAAAAAAGACATTATGAATTTTGTAAAAAACCGACTTGCCGCTCATGAATACCCGAGGGAAATCGAATTTGTCTCAGAAATTCCGCTTACGTTCACAGGTAAGGTGAAAAGAAATGAGTTGCGCCTTCTGGAAAAAAAGCGATTGGAGAAAGAAAAGGGATAGTTAGATTTTAACCTTTACGGCGTTATCGGCAGTGGCCATGTGTTGGTTTATAATTTTAGGCTCAAAATAACAGAGGCGCCTGGGTGAAAAATAGTGTCGAGCGGATCAGGACCGAGGCCGAGAAAAACCGTGACTATCTGGTGCGGCTAATTCAGGACACCGTCAGGATCAGCAGCTATTCGGGAGAGGAGGAGCAAATTCAGCGCTTCCTGCAGCGCAAACTGGCCGGCCTCGGCATGCAAACCCGGCTGATCAAGGTGGAACCTGAAAAACTGGAAAAGTATAAGGGGTTCAGTTATGACGGCTTTTCATATGAGCGCCGCTGCAGCCTTGTCGGAGAAAAAAAGGGGCGGGGTGGTTCCGGCGGTTCCAATTGTGCCGGCGGCAACGGTAGATCGTTGATGCTCAACGGGCATGTCGATGTGGTCCCCCCGGGGGACCTGTCCGCCTGGAGCGACGATCCGTTGAGCGGTCGATACCTGCAGGGGCGGGTGTATGGCCGGGGTTCACTGGACATGAAAGGCGGCCTCTGTGCGGCGATAACGGCCGTCAAGATCCTGCAGGACCTGGGCTTTGCCAACTGCGGCGACATCATTCTCAGCAGTGTCTGCGGTGAGGAAACCGGTGGCTGCGGTGCCTTTGCTTTGGTCGCGGACGGCATTGCCGCGGACGGCTGTGTCATCCTCGAGCCGACCAAAATGAAAATCTGTCACATCCAATCGGGATGCCACACCTTCAAGCTCAAGATCAAAGGGCGTTCCATCCATGCCTGCATGGCTTACAAGGGGATAAACCCCATTGATAAATTCTACATCATCTACGAAGCGTTGAAGAAAATGGACCGACGACGGCATGAACGATACAGCAACGGCGATTTCGCGTACCGGTACAATGTCGCTCCCCTGAATGTCGGGACAATCGTTGCCGGCGAGTGGCCATCGAGTGTGCCGGACCATCTTGAAGCCGATGGGCGCATGGGTATTTTCCCCGCTGAAACTGTGGAGGAGATGCACTGGGAATTTGAGGAAACCGTCCGCGCCGCTGCCGCCGCCGACCCCTGGCTGACCGAAAATCCGCCCGTGGTTCAATGGTATGAAGGCCTATTTGAGCCGGCGAGCACCGATGCGGAGAGCGACCTGGTTACAACACTGGCCGCCAGCCACTTCGAGATGTTCCACCGCCGGGTGCAGTTCGAGGCGGTCACCTACGGCTCCGACATGCGCATCTTCAACCTGTACGCCGGCATTCCCACCGTACATTACGGACCCGGTGATGTCAGCCTGGCCCATACCGTCAACGAACATCTTGAAATCGACCAGGCCCTGGATGCGGTTCGTTCGATCGCTTTGATGATCGTCAACTGGTGCGGCGGAAGCTTTGTGCCAAAGGGCGCTCCGGCATGAATCGATCCCTGTATCTGACCTAAAAAATTCGGTTTAATGGCGGAGATGATGACCGGCCAAAGCATCGAATAAGTAAACAACGACAAGGCAGGCAGGAAAATGTCAACGAACGCGGATTGGCGCATCTTGTTCGTCTGACCGGCGACACGGCTTTGGAAGCACTGTTGTCGCCCGATGAAAGCGTGCGCCTGGAACGCGAGTTGGACAGCGGGGCCTCGGGCGGTAAAAACCACCTCTCCTTGTTTGAAATCGAATTTTCTGGCGCGGACAAACTTAACCAACATCGCGATGTAAATCGATGCCGTAGCGTTTAATTTGCTTCCAGATGGTAACCCGGGAAACCCCCAGAATATCAGAAGCCTTGCGCTGGTTGCCGCCGGTCTGTCGCAAGGCTGCGATCAAGAGCTGTTTCTTTTTCTCATCCCGGTCCGATACCGCTGTCTTGCTCACCAACCGGCTTGGTGGCTTCGTGCCGCTTTTCGAGGCAATGCCGGGCGGTAGGTGATCAGGACGGATGGTCATCTCGTTGCAGGTTACGAAAGCGTACTCTAAGGCGCTTCTGAGTTCTCGGACATTGCCGGGCCACGGGTAGGTGATCAGGTCCTGCATGGCCGCATTGGAGATGCCCTGAATCGCTTTGTCGCTTTTCAAACGGATCCGCTGGAAAAAAGCGTCCGCCAGCAGGGCGATATCCATGTCGCGCTCCCTCAGCGGCGGTACCCAGATGGGAATCACGTTGATACGGTAGAACAGATCGTTCCGAAAGCGACCTTGCGCCATCATCATGTTCAGGTCACGGTTGGTGGCCGTGAGGATGCGCACATCGATGTTGACCGACCGATTGTCGCCGACCCGTTCGATAATGTTGTCTTCCAGGACCCGCAGCAGCTTGATTTGGGTGGACAGTGGCAGGTCGCCGATTTCATCGAGGAAAATCGTGCCGTTGCGGGCGACTTCGAAACGGCCCTCACGATCCTGATAGGCCCCGGTAAAAGCCCCCTTTACATGCCCGAACAGTTCGCTTTCCAGCAGGGACTCGTTCAAGGCGGCGCAATTGACCTTGACGTAGGGCTTGTCCCTGCGCCGGCTCACTGAGTGAATGGCATGCGCCACCAGCTCCTTGCCGGTGCCGCTTTCTCCGAAAATGATCACCGGGGCGTCCGATCCGGCTGCATTCGCAATCAATTCGAACACCTGCTGCATGGGCGCCGAAGTGCCCAATAGGCCGTGAAACCCGTATTCTGAGTATAGTTCTCTGCGCAGTGCGCTGATCTGACTCTCCTTTTCCACCAGCGCGCTGATATCGGTAATGGTTTCCACCGCGCCGATCACCTGCCCTTGGGCGTCCCGCAGCAGGGACGCGTTTTTGAGCACGGGAACGAATTCCTTGTTTTTCTGCTGGAAGGTGCACTCGCGCGTTTTCAGCAAACCGCTTTTGAACAGAGAGCACCAGTGCTCGCCGTTTTTTTCAAGCACCACCTCGCAGATATCGCAATTAAGCTGGGTACACGGTTTGCCCAGAAGCTCATCCCGGGTATAACCCGAAATCTGTTCCATGGCTCGGTTGACGGAGACAATGATTCCTCGTTTGTCGACAATCATAACCCCGTCCTTGATCGTGTCGACCACCGTTTTCCAATAGAGGTTCAGGTCCTTTTCATACATAGGCAATCCTTTGTGAGAAAAGCGGCTTCGCCTGCTAACACCGATGTTAACAAGTTAACAGGTGCTAAATTTGATAGTTAACACGTTGCCCGTGAAACGCAACAAAAAATAGGTGCGATTTTGATTTTGCGCGTGACCATTTTTCCTATCCTGCGCGTTTCAAATTTGATGATGTCGTAAAAAGTCGAATTTTTCGCTTCGTGAGGGTTTCGGGGCGCGATTTTGGTGGCGGCCAAATTGCAAGAACTCGTCGTAAGCTCCTCAAACAGCTTGCAATTTTTAACGCCTTTTCCAAAATCGCTTCTTCCCCCGAAACCCTCAATTTAGGTCCTTGTCAACGATCCGTTATTTTTGCACAATGACATTGGCACTAATTTTGCTTAGCATTGTTTCAGAATGACCCTTTTCCCTAACAGGAAATCTGGCGTGAAACCCAAGGTGGATCATGTGCTCGATTTGCGGGATACCATTTCCCCTATCACTCTGTTGAAGATCAGTCAGGTCTTCAGGGAGATGCTGCCCGACCAGACACTGGAAGTGTGGTGCGGCGATTCGGACACGCGCAGCGACATATTAAAAATTCTGCCGCCGTTCTCCTACGAAGTGTTGGTCGCGGAAGAGATGGCCATGGGATCGGCATTCCGATTTCAAATGAAAAAAAAGCAGACCTCCTGAGAAGACAACCGGCTATGGGAACGATCCTCGAGAAGGAAACGCCGTGACGATCATAATCGGACACTACGTGTGTCGTTTGGATCTGAATCTGTGCGTCAGCCCGGTTTTTTGCGAAAAACTGGCCGCCGGCGCCGCGGTATGGGGGTTCGGCCCCGGTGGTGTAAAGGAAGATTAGCATGTCGATGTTCCCAGGCGTACACCATAGCCTGACCACCAGAATCGGCGGAGCGCTGGGCATCGTGGTTCTGGTGACCATGGGTACCTGGGTTCTCCTGCTCTGGTATTGGGGTTTCGCGATGGTTTCGCTGCTGGCAGCGCTGCTCGGGTTGACCCTCCTCTCGGCGGTCGCCATCGTTTCCATGGTGTTCCTGATCAACCGCTGGGTGGCTCTGCCCATCCGTCGGCTGGTCGATGCCTCCCGGATGCTGGCCCAAGGGGAGCCGATCCCTAAACTGCAAGTGGCCACATCCGACGACCTCGGCCGGCTGGGTGAGGCGTTGCTGCAGATCAGTCAGGTGCTGGACAACAAGAGGAGCGACCTACTCCAGGAGCACGGCGAACATCTGAACCTGTTCGAGAGCGTGCCTTGCCTGATCACGGTACAGGACCGCGATTTGCGGCTGGTGCGTTACAATCGGGCCTTTGCCGAAAAGTTCGCCCCCCGCGACGGGGATTTCTGTTACTCGGCTTACAAGGGTCGCAGCGTCAAGTGCGAGCAATGCCCGGTGGAAAAGACCTTTCGGGACGGTAAATCCCACTCGTTCGAGGAATCGGGATTCAACCGAGATGGCCAGCCCATCCGCTGGTTTGCCCGCACTGCGCCCATCCGTGACGCCGATGGCAATGTGGTGGCGGCTATGGAGATGAGCCTGGACGTCACCCTTAGCCGGCAGCTGGAAGAAAAGCTCAAGGCCTCGGAGGAACGCTACCAGGCGATCTTCAGCAATATCCCCAACCCAGTCTTTGTGCTGGATCCAAAAACCATGCGGATTCTGGACTGCAACGACAGTGTGAAGCCGGTGTACGGCTATCGGCAGGAGGAATTGAAAAACAGATCGTTTCTGGAGTTGTTCGAGTCCCGGGAGCGGGATCAGTATGCCGCCAAGATAAAAGGGAAAGCGTTCATCCACCAGGCCCGGCAATTTAACCACGAAGGTAAGCCCCTGTTTGTGGACATCCGGGCTTCCCTGACCCCTTACCCCGAATGGGAAGTACTGCTGGTGACCACCAGCGACATCACCCAGCAGATTGAAACCGAACAGCAGCTGATTCAGGCCAGTAAAATGACCACCCTGGGCGAAATGGCAACCGGAGTGGCCCACGAGTTGAACCAGCCCCTTTCGGTGATGAAAACCGCCAGCAGCTTCCTGTTGAAAAAGTTTGCCACTGGGCAAGCGGTGAACCCGGAAATCTTCGAGAACATGCTCCAGAAAATCGATTCCAATGTGGACCGGGCCACCAACATCATTCAACATATGCGCCAGTTTGCCCGCAAATCCAAGGTGGAGCTGGAGCCGGTGGACATCAATCATACATTGCAGATGGCGCTGGAGATCTTCTCCGAACAGCTTAAGGTCCGCGGCATTCAGGTAGAAAAACAAATAACAGCGGGTTTGCCGCACATCCAGGGCAACCCCAGCCTGCTTGAACAAGTCTTTATCAACCTGCTGCTCAATGCCAGAGACGCCATCGAGGAGAAGTGGGATGGCAATTCCGCCGGTTCGGCCGATAAGACCATCAGCCTGATCACCCGCGGCGAGGCCGGTTTTGTGGTAGCGAAGGTCTGTGATACCGGCACCGGCATCCCCGCTTCCGCAATGAATAAAATTTTCGAACCCTTTTTTACCACCAAAACCGTAGGCAAAGGTACGGGCTTGGGGCTGTCGATCAGTTACGCCATCGTACGGCAGTGCGGTGGTACTATTCAGGCAAACAACAGGGACGCGGGCGGCGCCTGCTTCACAATCCGATTTCCCGTTCCAGTGGGGGTGTGAAGGATCCTTTACGGCAGGACAGCCATCAGACGTGGGGCCACACGCATTGATATGGGGTTGCTTTTGGTGCCGGTCATACCTAGTGTCCATCCATAAGCGGTTATTTCTGCTCGATATCTGCGTTATGCTAAAAATTTTATCCTCGCAATATCAACGATATTGCCTGTGGTAAAATTTATCACATGCCTTGATCTCGACCAAAATTCATCATTTATGGACGGACCCTACCTAACAAACCAACCCCTGAGAGACCATCATGACAAAGAAAAAAAATCCGTTCACTGTCCTGCTGGTGGACGATGAGCGTGATATACGAGACGTTCTGTGCACCGCCCTGACCGACGCCGGGTACCCGGTTCTGTCGGCTGAAAATGGTCAGGCGGCCTGGTCAATTTTCAATGATGCCAGGCCTCCCATTGTGATTACCGACATCAAAATGCCTGTGATGGACGGCATCGAACTTCTCCGGCGCATCAAATGTGAAAATCCCGAAACTGAGGTGATCATGATCACCGGGCACGGTGACATTGAGCTGGCCATCAACAGTTTGAAGCACCAGGCGTGCGACTTCATCACCAAACCGATCAACGTGAGTGCCCTGGAAATGGCTCTGAAGCGCTCCTGCGAGCGCATCGTGATGCGCCAAAAACTGCATGAATACACCACCAATCTCGAAGCGCTGATTCGTGAAAAAAGCCAGCTGCAGGACCACCTATCTTCTTTGGGATTGATGATTGGCTCGATTTCACACAGCATCAAGGGACTGCTGACCGGGCTGGACGGCGGCATCTATCTGCTCGGAAAAGGGCTGAAAACCCGGGATGAAGCACAAATCGAAGATGGCTGGAAAACGGTGAAGGTGATGGCCGACCGCATCCGCAACATGGTCATGGATATCCTCTTCTATGCCAAGAAACGGGACCTGCGCTGGGAAAAGGTGGATCTGTATCAATTTGCCGAGGAGGCGGCCCGCATCATGGAAAACCGCCTGAAAGACACCGGCATTACCTTTAAACGCGACTTCAGCGGTGCGATCGCCGATTGCGAGATCGATCCCGGCTATGTGCACGCCGCCCTGATGAACCTTTTTGACAACGCCATTGACGCCTGCCAGCGCGGTACCAAGGCCTCCGAAAGCCGTATCACCTTTGCCGTGGCCCCCGCCAACGGCAATATCAGCTTTTCAATAATTGACAACGGCATCGGTATGGATGAAGTCACCCAGGGAAAACTCTTCACGCTCTTCTTCTCTTCCAAGGGAATTCAAGGCACCGGCCTGGGGTTGTATATCACCAAAAATATCATCGAACAGCACGGCGGCACCATCAGCGTCTCCTCCGCGCACGGCCAAGGCAGCCGCTTCACCATCCTGCTGCCCATACAGGGCAAGCAGCTGGCGCCGGGCCAAGCCGAGGGCAAAAACGGAAAAGACTGATCACAGTCACTGCAATCCGCTTAACCGGGCGGGGTAATGACGAAACCGCTGCCAATGAACAGGGAACGTATCATCAGATTGTCAGTCAGTGTCCATCCAGAAACGAGGAATTTTGGTCGAAATCAAGGCATGCGAAAAATTTTACCACAGGCATATCGTTGATATTGCGAGGATAAAATTTTGAGCCTAACGTAGACGTCGGGCGAAATAACCGTTTATGGATGGACACCAGTTAGGTTGAACCTGATTCGGGCGATGGTCGAGCCTGCTGCGGCACCAGGAATAGCTTTGAGTGCGGCGTTGGGGGAGGTCTTAAAAAAACATCCACGGGGAAGGATCTTGAAAGCGCATGATCATCTTCGACAGGACCGCACAGGTGAAGATCCATAACCGCCGGATCGATACCACCATCTACGAGGGCGCATCCGATACGATTGTTGTTGAAGGCTCGTTGCAGGATGAACGGCTCCTCGAATCGTACCACCCAAGCGGTGCAGTTCGCCCGCCCTATATCGTTCACCACATGATCATTCGCATGGCGCTGCAACTGCCGGAGCTGGTGATTACCGATATCGAGATGGAGATGCCCACGGTGCCCCATGAAGCCTGCCACGAAATACGCGCGTGCCTGGCCCCGGTTAAAGGGATGCGCATCGCCGCCGGCTTTACATCCCGGGTCAGAAAACTGGTGGGGCGTGAAAAGGGGTGTATGCACGTGCAAGCGCTATTGGCGGCCATGGCCCCGGCCGTTTTTCAGGGCGCCTGGAGTGCAAGGATCAGAAAGCCCGTCGATCCGCAAACGTACGCCGGTATGATGGGCCAACTGAAAAACTCCTGCTGGGCCTGGCGCGAGGGCGGCCCGTTGATGGCGCTGTTGACTCGCAAGGCATGACCCAGCGCGATACGGTTTGCGTTGTCCCGAGACCGTGATCGCCAAACGGGGATGACAATGAGCGCAATGGCCCTTCGAGGCCACCTTCCTGGGCGCTGCATCAAACCCGACCATCGTTTTAACCGCGATAGCGAACGCATTCCCCGCGGCTTGCCGCGGGGAGGGTTCAATTGATGCCAAGACTATCGTCCTCAGGAAACCAACTTGCCCGGCCGGGCTATCGCGGGGGGTCGAAGGTCCGGCAAGGCCCCAGGATGGTCATAAGGATAATGCCGCGCTGCACATCGCGCGGAGACCTTAAAAGCGATTTCCTTATAAAACCACTTTCTCCGGCCGGGGTGCGGATACTTGGCGCCTGTGATTCGTGCGCCCGGACGCGGGGCGCACGCAGGGTTGACGGCGGTTCCGGGGTTGCTTGCGCCTGCCGGGGGATCTGCACGGCGGCCGCTTCTCCCGGTGTCTGATCCGGTAGCGGGTCCTCGGTGCGCCTCCGGGCACGCTCGAGCACATTCTTAATGATCATTACCACGATAAAACCGACCACAAGAATGATCTGACCAACGTTCAGTTCTCCCATTGTGTCATTCCTTACTTTTTGGGGGGCCTGTCGGGCTTTTCATCCGTATCGGCGATGGCATCGCGCATGGCCGTATCGGCCTGCACATTTTTCATCTTGTAGTAGTCCATGATGCCCAGATTTCCCTGGCGAAAGGCTTCGGCCATAGCGCGCGGCACTTCGGCTTCGGCCTCCACCACCCGGGCCCTCATTTCCTGTTCCAAGGCAACGGCCATGGCGCGTCGCTCCTCGGCTTTGGCTTGCGCAATCTGCTTGTCGGCATTGGCCTGGTCGATTTGAAGTTTGGCGCCGATGTTCTCGCCCACATCCACGTCCGCAATGTCAATCGAGAGGATCTCGTAGGCGGTCCCCGAATCGAGCCCCTTTGACAGGATGTGCTTTGAGATGTGATCCGGATTTTCCAACACGTTCTTGTGCGTCGTTGCAGAACCGATGGTACTGACCATGCCCTCCCCGACGCGCGCAATGATCGTTTCTTCCCCGGCGCCGCCGACCAGACGGTCAAGGTTGGTACGGACCGTCACGCGCGAAATCGCAATGAGCTGGATCCCATCCTTGGCTACGGCGGCGATTTTTGGCGTCTCGATGACCTTGGGGGTGACTGACATCTTTACCGCCTCGACAATGTCTCGCCCGGCCAAGTCGATGGCGGCGGCCCGGTTGAAGGGCAGGGGGATGTTGGCCTTATCCGCCGAGATGAGTGCGGTAACGACCTTGACCACGTCTCCGCCGGCCAGGTAATGCGCTTCCAGATCGTTGATGGGAATCGGGAGTCCGGCCTTGGCCGCACTGATTCGTGCGGTCACAATGACGCTGGGCGGTACCCGCCTTAACCGCATCCCGATCAGGGTCAAGAGCCCCACGTAGGCGCCCGATGCCCAGGCCGCGATCCAGAGCGGGATGGGAACCAGGTAAAGGATAAAGCCCAAGCTTGCCAGAATCACCAACAGCACTATCGCGCCCCCTGCTATACCGGTCTCGAACCCAATCATGTGGGACTCCTTTCTGTTGTTGTGCGCCGGCGTCGCACGACGATGCGATTGCCATCCACACGGGTTACGACAATCGGTGTTCCGGGTTCGATCAACTCCCCGTCAGACACCACATCCAACCGTTCACCGTTGATTTCGGCGATGCCCGCCGGTCGCAGAGGCGAGACCGCTGTCCCCGCCCCCCCCAGCAAACCCTTGTCCCCTGCAGGCGCCGAGGAGTAGCCCTGGTCCGACGGAAGCACCGTTTCCAGAATCAGGCGGCGACCGAACGGCAGGCGCGGCAAAAAGCGCAGGGCGACCAGCGTTGCAATCAATGCGATGAGCAGAGAAAAAACGACGCGCCCCACTGCTCTGAAGGTGAAATCCCACGTGGCCCCGTCTCCGATCAGGCTCATGCTGAGTCCCGCCAGAAGCGCGACAATCCCCAGGGATCCCGCGATACCAAATCCCGGAATGAAAAAAACTTCCAAGACCACCAGCACGATACCGGCACCCAACAGCAGCAACTCTTCCCAGCCTGCCAGCTGAACCAGCCAGTGGCCCCAAAAGAAAAGGGCCAGGCTTGTGATACCCAACCCTCCGGGCACGCCGAAACCGGGCGTTCGGATCTCCAGGATAATGCCAAGCATGCCGATCGTTATGAGAAGTGAACTGAGTATTGGACTTGTGAGGAAGCGGACTAGCTCCTCGGCCCAGTTGGGCGACATCCGCCTCACCTCAGCCCCCGCAAGATCCAACTGATCCAGCAGGCTCTCTATGGTCTGGGCGCGAAAATCCGCAATTTTATGCTGGATGGCTTCGTCGCTGGTCAGGGTCAGGAGTTTTCCTTTCTCAATGAGGCCGGGGATCTCAACATCCGCATCCACCATCGCCTCGGCGATAAGCGCGGGGCGCTTGCGAGCCTCGGCGGTTGCGCTGAATTCCTTTCTTACATACGAGACGGTCTTTTCCTCCGCCGCTTGAGGGGGTGCACCAGGTTCTCCCATCAGTACCGGGGTTGCGGCCCCGACCGTTCCGCCATCGGCCATGACGATCGTCTCGGCGGCCAGGCTGATGAGGGCGCCGGCGGAGATTGCGCGCTTGTTCACAAAGGCAACGGTCAACACCTTGGCATTGAGCAGTGTGTCGCGGATCAGAACAGCCGCATCCACCCTGCCGCCAAAGGTATTGATCTCAAAAATAACGGCCGCAGCACCCGCATCGGTGGCCTCTCTGACCGTTCGCTCAACAAAGGGTGCCAGCCCCAGGTCGATGGTTCCCTCGATCGGTGCGACGTAAACCACATGCGTCCGCTGCGCGAAGAGAAACCCGTCGGATCCCAGGATGACGAGCAGCCCGAGGCCGATAATCGACAATCGCAACAGCCAACTGTGCATGGTATCACACATGGTGCCTACGTTTTCGGCTATGCTGGAACTAAAGTTGAGCGACTGCCGAGCTTGCCGCAGCTACAAGGAAGATGGCTTTGTGCTATAATCCTCGTATACCCGACCCAAACCGCTTGCTTAGAACCTAAGACCGAAACGCACCGCCGCAACCCCTTTGTTCCGGAACATCAGGGCCGCGGAAAAAATATTTCTACAGCTTGCTTGTCTGTTGGCCCGTCAGCGGCGTTACATCCGCCGCCACCTATCCCGATATGCGCCGACGGATGTGCCTGGGTGCCGAACCAGAATCCGGCGCCATATTGTGGAGTTATATCTTACCGCGACCCTAAAATCCAAATATTCAAAAATTTTTGACAGCCATCTGAGATTACAGCATCCCATAAAAATTTTTAAAGACCTGGTAGACAAGAGGGATGAATATGGCAGGAAGCATGTTGCCGATCTTGATTCTCTTGATTTCCAAAAGGCTGATTCCGATGGCCACAATCAGCAGGCCCCCCACTGCAGACATCTGGGAAACCACTTCCGGCAATAGCAGATTTTTTATGGAAGATGCGGTAATCGTAATAAGGCCTTGATAAACGAAAACCGATACTGCGGAAAAAAGAACGCCGATTCCAAGGGTTGATGCAAAGATGACCGACCCGATCCCGTCGAGAATGGATTTTGCGAACAGTGTCTGGTGGTTTCCGGTCAGACCGCTCTCCATTGAACCAACGATCGCCATCGCTCCGACGCAATAAAGTAAGCTTGCGGTTACAAATCCTTTTGAAATTCCTGAGCTGTCTCCTGAGAGCCGCCTGCCTATCCAGTTGCCGAGCTGATCCAGCCTGTCTTCGATTCGAAGCCCTTCTCCCAAAAAACTTCCTAAAGCAAGACTGACGATGACAATCAGGATCGCATCGGTTTTTATCGCTGTTTGCATGCCTATCAGCACGACCGAAAGGCCAATTGCATGCATAATGGTCTTGCTGTATTTTTCGGGTATACTGCCCTTGAAAAACAAACCAATGAGGCTGCCCACGACAATGCTCACCGTATTGACGATGGTTCCAAGCAATATAGTCTATCCTCCTTAGAGACATTTCGAAGCATACATACATAAACGATGCGACGGCCGGTGACAAGCACCATTATCATCGCTGCAGGGGTCGCGGCGTGGTCGCTGTTTGTGGATGGCGGGCTTGCCAATTTCTATGCAACGCCATCGGCATGTGATAAGAAAGGCCAATTTAAGCCCACGGTCAAAGGACGGCCAATGGACGTTTCCCGGCTCACCCGTCAAGTCAAACACAATTGCGATGTGTCCGATGCCCGCAATGCCGGGCTTTACTCCATCTGCGGCCTGGCCCTGCGCCTGCGCGACCTTTACAAGTGGGACCATCGGCTCCCGCCGTGGCAGGAGCATGAACCCGGCCGGGTGCTGGAATGGATCGGTCGGCGCGAGGAGCTGTGGGAGTCGCTGGCCGAGACCGAATTCCAACCCCTGACCATCGACGGCCATGGCTTCGAGGCGTTCGACAGCCAAGCGATCAACACTCGGCTGGTCCCGCAGGGGCTGTTTTACGGCGCCGGTTACGCCCAAAGCCTGCAACCCACCTTTTTCCTGGCCCAAGTCGATCGGTGCGACACGATCCATGGCAGGACCGTCTGGCGCCTGGGCCGGGAGCTGGCCAGGGGTCTGCTGACCCTGCCGGCCTTCTCCCAGCAAGGCCAGGTGGTGTTGCGCACCGAGGCCGCCCGCATGTACCTGTGGGACCAGATCGCCTATATTCCCAGCAGCCGCCGCCCGGCTCTGGCGTTTGCCCTGGAGGCCTGCTGCAATCTGCCGCAGGCAATTTCCCCAGCCCTTCGCCGGCACCTGGACGCCATTTTGAGGATTTGCCAAACCATGTTCATCCGGCACGAGTTGGGTGAACTCGAAGACCCGGTGTTCGATCGCGCCACATGGCGCCAGATGCTGTCCGAATTCCCGCATACCCCGGTCGAACTGCTGATCCGCACCCTCAAGGACGTGCTGGCCGACACCGGACCGCAAGGCCCCCTGGCCTATTTTCGCGCCCATCGCGACAAAGCCGGTCTGGGTTTCTACATGGCCTTCCGGGGGGGCCTGGCAGCGCTGCTCTTCGCTGAGCTCAAAACCAGTTTCAGCGCATTCATGCAAACCGGCGATTGGGACGAAATGGATCGCGCCGCCAGTCAAATGCGCCAAAAAGCTGTCGCTTATGCCAGGCAGGTCACGGCTATCTACAGCGCGGGATGCCGTGAACCGAATCTGCGCGCTGCCCAGAAGGCCATCGAGGAGACTCTGCGCCAAAGAGGCGTCAAATTGTAAACTGAGCGTTTCAAGTTTTTCACCATGACCTTTTCAACGGACCGATTACGTTCAGGACGGGTTCGAATTTGAAACCCTGCGGGCTTGCCGAGCTTGCCGCATCACCGCTGTCAGATTTACGTCGCGCATCGTCCACGTTAGCGCAGCGCCATCTACCGTGGTGTTGCAGCAAGCGCGACGATCGCTCAGCTTGGTGCAATGCTTCGGCGCTAAACGCCTTGGATGCGGGTCGAATTCAGCACAGGGAGAGATCGCAATGAAAATCATCGCTGCAACCATCCTGGCCAAGGTGAAGTACGCCACCCTTTATGCCATATCGTACCTGGATCGCATGGGCCGGCCCAGGAGTTGGAACATGGTCAGCCGGGGGGATCAGCCCAAATGCATCAGCGGCGAACGCCGGCGCCCCGATGCGGTCATCATCGTTCCCTATCACCGCGCGGAAAACAAACTGGTGGTGATCAGAGAGTACCGAATCCCCGTCGGGGACTACCTGTATGGTTTTCCCGCCGGACTTCTGGACCCCGGTGAAGCAGTCGCGGTTACCGCCGGCAGGGAACTGCGCGAAGAGACCGGACTGGACCTGGTCCGGGTTTACCGTCACAGCCCCGCTGTTTTCTCGTCGGCCGGCATCACCGATGAAACCATCGCCATGGTTTTTGTCGAGGTCGAGGGCACGCCCTGCATCCGGCATAACTCCGATTCAGAGGAAATCGAAATCTTTTTGATGGACCGGCAGGCGGTGCAGGCCCTGCTGGAGCGCAGTGACATCGTTTTCAGCGCCCGGGCCTGGCTGGCCATGGATGCCTTCTCCAGAATGGGCGCCGACTATCTGACGGTCAAGGAAATTATCTAGTGCCATCCAGAAACGAGGAATTTTGGTCGAGATCAAGGCATGCGAAAAATTTTACCACAGGCATATCGTTGATATTCCGAGGATAAAATTTTGAGCGTAACGAAGATATCGGGCGAAATAACCGTTTATGGATGGGCACTGTCTGGTGTCATCGCTTGGCAGACGGTCTCTGGCCGGAAGAGGGGTCCTGCATTCGGCCCGTGGGTCCGTTAACGCGCGCCGGTTTGAGCAGTACGGCCAGCAGGAAGCTGGTGCAAGCCAACCCCACCAAAACCAGGAACGCCAATTGGTAGCTGCGGGTAACGTCGAAGACAAGCCCGGTCAGCACCGGGCCAATGGCCCCGCCCACGGTTCCGCTGAAGGCGACGATGCCGAAAAGGGTCCCATGCGAACGAATGCCGAACAGCTCGGCCACAATGGGCGAAATCACGGTGAAAATTCCGCCGTGGGCGATGCCGTAGACGGCGGCAAAACCATACAACATCCACATGCCGCGGGCGATCTGCAGCCAGAGAAAGCTTAGAATCAGGATAACCAGGCAGAACTTCAGACATTTGCGGGTGCCGATGCGGTCGATGGCAATACCCACGCTCAGCCGGCCGAGCATGCTCACCCCGCCGATGGTCGATAACACCCCCGCTGCTTGGATGGTCCCTATCCCGATGTCGGTGGCGTGGGGAACGATGTGCACCAGGATGGTGAGCATACAGGAGACGGCCAGGAGATTGAGGGTGCAGAGCATCCAGAACTGCCGGTTGTGGAGGGCTTGCTGAAGCGAAAGGCCGCTCTCCAAGCTGGGTCGTACCCCGCTGGCCGGCTGCAAGCGGCCATCGGAAAACTGCCCCATTTGACCCGGGTCGCGGCGCAGCAACTGACCCGCGCCGATAATAAAGACCAGCACAATCGTGCCGATGACCAGATAGGCGCTGCGCCAACCGAACTGGGCGATGCACAGGCCGGCGATAAGGGGCATGACCAACTGGCCGGCGCCGGTTCCCACTTTGACCAATCCGGTCATGATGCCCCGGCGCAATAGAAACCAACGGGCCGTGGTGGTCAGGGGGATGACGTCGATACTGCTTAACCCGATACCGGCCAACAGGCCGTAAAAGAGGTACAGCTGCCAGACGGCGTTCAGCTGGGAGAGCAGAAGGTAGCTGCAGCCCAAAAAAACGCCGGTAACCGTCATGATAATCCGTGGCCCATACTTATCATTGAGGTTCCCCGCCAGGATGCCCAGAAAACCCATCAGCACAAAGGCCATGGACGAGGCGCCGGAAATCGTGGTGCGTGACCAGCCGAACTCACCCAGCAGTGATGTGAAAAAGACGCCGTACGCAATGAAACTGCCGACGCCGATGCCTTGAATGAGAAAACAGGCCGCGACGATGACGGAACCGTAGAAGAACTGTTCTTTTTTCACGCGCGTATTTCACCATGAATGGTTGTTGACGGTGGTTGTTTCAAAAGAGCGAAAAGCGGGCCTGGGCCCGCCACCGGAAGCACCGCAACGGCATCAATCAGCGCCTCGCGCCATGCCTGGGAGCTGTAGGGGTGCGTCAGGGAGTGAAATTTGGACGTCAGGCGGTTGAAATCCATGGGGTTGGCCGGATCTCCCAGGGGATGCAGACAGCGTTTTTCGTGATCTCCGGCAGAGGAGATCACCACCACCCGTGCGCCGGCTTGTCCAGGAAAGCGGCTGTCGATCTCCGGGTCCAGATGCAGGGAGACCTTGCGGGCCAGGGCCACCAGATCCGGGCGGCCCAGCAGCGTTGGTTCTAGCGGCAGCAGCGCCTTGGGGCCCTCGATAGCCAGCACCGCCAGGCAGAAATTGATGCTGTATTGAGCACCTTCCAGCGAGGCCGGATCGGGGTGGTTGTTCAGGCGCAGCGCCCTTTCAAACGAGTGCACCCGGATCTCCCTGAGATCGTCAGGATCGATGGGGGTGGCTTCCAGGATTTCGCCCAGGGCGTCGAGCGCACTGTGGATCCAGCGGCAACAGGCATAGGGTTTGAAATACACCGTTTCAACGGCCGACCCCGTTCCCAACCCCTCAACGATGCGTTCCCTGGCATAGTAGGCGGGGTGATCCAGAATATCGATGGGGCCGCTGAATCCACATCCGGCAAGCTGCAGGGCGCACAAGCCGGTAAAGGTGGCCCAGGGAATGCCTTCCTTGACATGATTGCCCATGACCGTGCTGTAACCGGAGGCCGAAAGCCCCGGGGATTGAACGCCGGCGATGGCCAGCGCCTGAGCCACGTCATCGACAGGGGTTCCGTAAAGGCGGGCGGCGGCCGCAACCGCACCGTAGGCGCACCAGCGGCCGGTCGACAGCGTATCCTGTGCCGCCGAATCCCTGGCGGCGGCAATTCGGACGGCCACATCGTAACCCAATGCAATCGCCGTGATTAATTCCATCCCGGGTGCGTCGACCTCCTGAGCGGCGGCGATGGCCGCAGGAATGATGGACGCTCCCGGATGCCCCTGGGCCGAGCGATGGCCGTCATCAATATCCAGGGCGCTGGCGGCGGCGCTGTTGGCCAGGGCCGCTGCCGCCGCCGGCCCGTTTTCAGCGCTGAACCAGACTGACGCCTGGCCGGAGGAAAAAAAGGCCGTCACCAGCTTTCGAAAGGCCTCGGCCGGCCGTGTGTGAACGCCAGCCAGAGCCGCCCCCACCAGGTCGAGCAGACACCGTTGCACGGACCGAATGGCTGCCGGCGACAGGTTTTGTGACCGGAAATCGGTCAGGTAGCGGGCAAGTTCAACGGATGCATGGGGCATGTGGGTTGGGGTTCAACGGTTCAGGGTTCAACACACGTCCGGGCAAGACCCCCCGGGCTGCTCCTGTCAGGCACGCCTGGCGGCCTAAAACAGGCCGCCGGCCGATCGGCCATCTGCTTATCCCAGTTCATCCCAGGCGTCGCGCGGCAATGCCTGCCTGCTCAACAGTCGCTCCAAAACGGCTTGTGCCGCCTGCCGCCAGGGATGCGGGTCAACGTTCAGGTAAACGGCCCTGTAACGCCGAATGTTCATGTGCTCATTCGCTTTTTCGGTATGTTGAACCAGGGTTGTGAAATAGTCTCCGGCCGCAGTGCTGGTGCTCTGCAGGACTTCCTGAATGGCCGGGACCAATGCCTGGTACTTGATGCGGTTGACCCCGATTCCCAAAACGGGGGGCACATCCCCTAGCAGTGTCACATATCGGGCGTAACGGCAAAAACCAAGTGGATAAAGGTGGCTTTTGTGTGTTGGCACCACGTCTATCCTCCCATCCCGCAGCGCTTTTTTGATTCCCGTCCATGGCACCGCGACCGGCTGCGCGCCCAGCAACCTCCAGAACCGTGCCAGGCTGCCGGATTCAGTGATGCGCACCCGCAGGTCCCGAATATCGCCGGGATGACGGATGGGCCGGCTGGCAATCAACACCCACTCCAGGCCCCGAACCCAGTTCCAGCGTGGGTTTAAAAAGCAGATGCCGTGTTTTTTCAGCGCCGGACGCATTCGGTTGGAGAAAAAAAGGCCTTCCAGAAAGGCCTGTTGATGGGACACGCTCCGGAAGGTGTAAGGAAATTCAAATACCTGGAAGGCAGGCTCAAATTTCTGGTAAACGGCCAGGTCGTCAATGAACAGGTCGATGACGCCTCTGGAAAGCAGTTCAATCTGGTCGTCGGCGCTGCCCAGCTGCGCCGCCGTGAGGGGCAACAGACTGATGCGGTTGGCGCTGAGGCGCTCAACCTCGGCAGCAAACCACTGAATCGCCTTGTTTTCGGGGCCTTTTACCGTAGTCAAGGTCCCTAGCACCTTTGGCATTTCGGCGTCGGTCTGAAACAGGTAACTGACCGGACGATCCAGAATGCGACACAGACGTCCCAGGTTTTTGATGGAGATGGCCGCTTTGCCGTTCTCAATCTTTGAAAGCTGGCCTTGGGAAATTCTGGCCAGCGCTGCCAGATCCCGGGATGTCATGCCCCGGGCCTGGCGCAGTTCGCGAATTCGGGCACCGGTGCGCAATTGGATACGCACCTCCTGATTGGATGGTGCAATGATTGCTGGATCCATGGTGCTCAAACGTCAGGCCACTTCGGTGAATTCGACCCGGTGTTCAATGTGCATGCCCCGCTTTTTTAGCTCATCCAGCAGCCTGCGGGGGGGGACATGCCGGGTGGGTGACAATACCCCGGGAGTACGGATGGTTCCGTCCAGAATCAGATGCGCGCCAATGCTGGTGGTAAACCCGACGGTTCGGTTCATGGCAAAAAAACCATGTTCCAGGTCACGATAGTCGATCAGGTCATAGGTGACGGTGCGCTTTTTGCCGTCTTTGACCCCCCAGGCCCGGATCCTCACAATCACCATGTCGCGCTCATGGCTCTTGAACTGCAGTCGGGGTGTAAGGTGCTCGACCAGAAACCGGCGGGGGGAAAGGTTCAGGGTGTCACCAAGGGGCTGGTCATCCAGAAAGCCCAGTTCGGCCATCGTGCGCCAGAAGCACCGGTGACCCGGATACCGCAAGGCAAAACGGCCCATGTCCGTTATGGCGGAGCCTAACTGGAAAACATCGATGTAATGGATGGCATCCCCGTTGGGATAGGCTTCCAGGGATCCAATGCCGCGAACCGAGATCGTATGCCCATGTTCCTCGCGAAAAATGTGCTCGCCGGGGATGTCGATGGTTTCACCCGCGCGCAGGATTCGGGCCGGGCGTTTGTAGGCCTTGAGCACGCCGTCAAAGGTCCATGTGATTTTATACATCAGGGGGTTGTCGCCGGCATAGGCCGGTTCGGGGAGGCCGCCGCCATAGGAATAGAGGCCTTCGACTGTGTCCAGTTCATCGATGGCCAGGCGCGCCAGCACCAGGTCGATTCCCGGGTCCATGCCCATTTCCGGCAGAATGGTGACGTTTCGATTCCGGGCGGCTGCATCCAGCTCGGCCAGACGTCCGGTGTAACTGCTGCTGACAAAATGGATGCCGTTTTTTAAAGCGACCTGGGCTACACGGTAACCAAAATCCGGTGGCAGCATACAGACCACTATGCGGGCACCGGACTGGGCGACATGCCTTTCGAGTTGATCAGAATCGGCGGCGTTGAGGCCAACCCCGCGGGATTTGGTATACCCCCGTTGATCAAGCCAGGCCTGAACACGGTCGGGGTTCAGGTCCGCCACCAAAATATCGGTTACCAGCGTGCTTTGTTCCAAATCATGCACCACGGCCTTGCCCTGCAACCCCATCCCCAAAACCAGCACTTTCATGGTTGCTCCTGTATGAATTGTTTGGGTTTCCTACAAATTCCGCAATCGTGGGTCCAGCGCGTCCCGCAGGCCGTCGCCGAGCAAATTGATGGAAAGGATGGTCAACATGATGGCAACACCGGGCAGGGTGACCAGCCACCAGGCATCGGCGATATAGACACGCCCCTCGGCCAGCATGCGTCCCCAGGTGGGCATGGGCGGGGGGACCCCCATGCCGAGAAAGGAAAGGCCGCTTTCCCAGATGATGATGTTGGCCACCCGCAAGGTGCCCAGAATCAGCAAGGGTGAAATGACGTTGGGCAGAATATGCCGGTAGATAATGACACTGTTGCGGGTGCCGATGGCGCGCGAGGCCTCCACGAACTCTTTTTTCTTCAGAGACAGAACGCTGCCGCGAATGGTGCGGGCGTAGGTCACCCAGTCAGACAGGCCCAGAACCAGGATCAGGTTAAAAATGGAATTGCCCAGGACTGCAATCACGGAAATAGTCAGCAGCATGAAGGGGTAGGCCATAAAAATATCGGCGATGCGCATGATGACGCTGTCCAGGCGGCCTCCGTAGTAGCCTGAAATCAGACCCAGCAGAATCCCGGCCACCATCGCCACCAGCACGGCGGCAAAGCCAACCAGCAGCGAAACCCGGCTGCCGTAGAGCAGACGCGCCAGAATATCCCGCCCCAGGTTGTCGGTGCCAAGGGGGTAGGCCAGGGTTCCGTTTTCCTGCCAGGCCGGTGGGGTAAAGCGCGCCAGCAGGTTTTGCTCCAGCGGATCCACCGCATAAACCAGCGGGAAAAAAATGCTGGTGCCGACGATGACCAGAAGCAGCACGCCGCCGGCCAGTGCGCTGCGCCGCCGGGCCACTTCTCGCAGGGTGTCTGCCAGCAGTCGCAGGTGAGGCAACAGAGCGTCTTTAACCCCGGATGGTGTTAAAATGGAGCCCTTGGCCGTCATTTTTCCTCATAATAACTGATTTGCGGGTCCAGATACATGTAAACCATATCGACCACCAGGTTGATCAGAACGAAGATCAGCGCCAGGACCAGCACAATGGCCTGCACCACCGGATAATCGCGGTTGAAGATGGCCTGAATCACCAGCCGGCCAACCCCGGGCCAGGCAAAGACGGTTTCAATGATGACGGTGCCGCCCAGCAGAAAGCCAAACTGCATGCCGGCAACGGTGACGATGGGTATCAGGGCGTTTTTCAGCGCATGCTTGCCGATGACCACGCGTTCCTTAAGTCCCTTGGCCCGGGCGGTGCGAATGTAATCCAGATTTAGTATCTCGAGCATGACCGAACGCGTCAGGCGTGCAAACATGGCCATCAGGCTCATTCCCAGGGCCACGGCCGGCATAATGAGATGGGCCAGGGTCCCCCGCCCGGAGGTGGGCAGCCAACCCAGTTGGACCGAAAAAAGCAGGATCATCATGATGCCCAGCCAGAAATGGGGCATGGACAGCCCGAACAGGGCCCCTAACATGCTGCCCGTATCCAGCAGTGAGCCGCGCTTGACGGCGGACACAATACCGATGGGTATGGCGACCACGAGCGCGATCAGCATAGCGGCCAGCGCCAGCTCCAGGCTGGCGGGCAGCCGCTCCATCAGCAGAGACATGCTTGGCACGCGATAGTACAGCGATTCGCCGAAATCCCCCCGCAGGGCGCGAGCCACAAAACGCAGGTATTGCTCGTACAGGGGGGCATTGAACCCCAGCCTTTCCCGCAGTGCTTCGATTTCCTGGTGGGATGCATCGCCGGGCAGCATCAGCATGACCGGATCACCGGACAGGTGAATGAAAAAGAAGCTGATGGCCGAAATCCCGATGATGACGAATACGGTGTGCCAGAGTCTTTTGAGGAGGAAGCGTGCCACTGGTTGCTCCTGAAAAACCGGGCCCGGCGGGCCCGTGCGAGTGCAGTCGGCCATGCCTGCAGACAGGCACCGATGGCCAGGTGAAACGCGCTGAATCACGGCCGCGACCATCCTGAGGACTGCGGCGCACCGAGACGGTACGCCGCAGTGGCAACGGACGCAGCACCAGGCCGCAGATGGACGTTAAGACGTCATCGTCATTTGGGTTTGGCGTAACGCATATCCATGAAACCGTCCCGGCGCCCCTGGTAGTGTACGTCGTTGGCGACACCGAATACCTCGGGGACGATATACATGTAAATCCAAGGGGCTTCCTCGTACAGTATGCGGTCAATTTCGTGGTAGACCGTCGCCCGCTCGTCGCGATCCAGAATGGTGCGTCCCTTGTCCAGCAGGGCGTCGACCTCGGGGTAGCTGGAGTAATAGTCGCGGCTCTTGGAATGGAACAGGGCGTACATGTAGCGGTCCGGCTCCGGGGCGTCATCCCACCAGTAGATGAACATCATATGTTCACCGGCCTTGTATTTTTCCCACATGACGGCGGCTTCAAAGGGTTCCAGCGTTACCCGAATGCCCACCTTGCCCAGGTCGGCGGCAATGATTTCGGCCTGTTCCTGGATCTGGGTCATGTAGGTCGGGTAAGCCAGACGGGCTTCGAAGCCATCGGGGTAGCCCGCTTCCTTCAACAGGGCTTTGGCCTTTTCAGGATCGTAAGGATAGGGTTTCAGATTGGGGTTGGCACCGAAGGTGCGCGGGCTGATGGGGCCGGCAGACAGAATGGCCTCGCCGTTGAACAGGGCCTTGTTGATCAATTCGCGGTTTACCGCAAAGTTGACGGCCTGGCGTACGCGCACGTCATTATAGGGTTCTTTGTAGGTCTGCAGCCCGAGGTACGGCATAACCCCCATCTGCGGGGTAAAATAGGCTCGGCCGGACTCCACGATTCTTTTGCGCTGGTGCACCGGCACACCGCTGATGACATGGGCTTCACCGGTCATCAGGGCGGCAATACGGGACGCCTCTTCCGGTACGGCTTTAAAAATAACGGTCGAATAGGCCGGTTTGGGTCCGTAGTATTGCTCAAATCTTTCCAGCACCACCGAATCCCCCCGTATCCAGCGGGCCAGCTTATAAGGCCCGCTGCCGATAGGATTGGCGTTGTAGCCGGCATCGCCGACTTCCTGAACGTATTTGGGCGGCACGATCGGCAGGTAATACCCCAGCATATACAGCCCGGGGGCATAGGGGGCCTCGGTCCTGATGACGAAGGTGTGGTCATCGATGATTTCGATGGCCGTGAAGGCGCTCAACCGTCCTTTGTGGGGGCTCTGGAGCTCGCTGGACATGATGCGCTCAAAAGAAAACTTGACCGCTTCCGCATTCACCGCTTCGCCATTGTGAAACACGGCATCTTTGCGCAGGGTAACTTTCCAGCTCAGTTCATCGAGCTGCTCCCATTTCTCGGCCAGCGCCGGCAGCACGGTGGCGTCCTCCTGGGGATGAAATAGCGTGTCATGCAGGTTGTAGTTGACGTTCATGGTGGTCTGAATCGAGCTTTGCATCAAATCCAGGCCTACCGGTTCGGCTTCCTGGACGACCACCAGGGTCTTTGCCGCTGCGGATGTGGCCAGACCGGCCAGACTCGCAGCCAGACAGACTGCCAGCAGTACATGCCCTAATCGTTTCATGGGTCTCCTCCTCCTGTTTGGGTTGGTTCCTCTCCTGGGTTATTGGGGCAGGACCGGTTTCCAGACGGGTCCTTCGGGATACAGATGACATGCTACCAGATGATCGGCGGCAGTGATGCGCATCACCGGTATTTCCTGGTTGCAGCGATCCAGCCTGCGGGGGCAGCGCGGGTGAAAACGGCAGCCTGCAGGCGGGTTGATGGGTGACGGTACGTCGCCTTCCAGAATGATGCGTTTTTTCTGGTGGCGGGGATTGGGAACCGGCACCGCCGACAGCAGCGCCACCGTGTAGGGGTGGCGGGGATCGGCATACAGGGCCTTTACCGGGGCCGTCTCCACAATCTGTCCCAGGTACATCACTGCCACGCGATGGCTGATGTAGCGAATGATGCCCAGGTCGTGGGAGATGAAAATGCAGGCAAAATTCATTTGGCGCTGCAGCCGGCTGATCAGGTTCAGCACCTGGGCCTGGACGGACACATCCAGCGCCGAAACCGGCTCGTCCCCGATCACCAGGCGTGGTTTGAGAATCAGGGCCCGGGCAATCATGATGCGCTGGCGCTGTCCGCCGGAGAATTCATGCGGAAAGCGTTTTTTATGCTCCGGCTGAAGCCCCACCATCTGCAAGGCGTCATCGACTTTGGCGGCGCGTTCGTGCCGATTGCCGATTTTATGGGTCAGCAGGGGTTCTTCCACAATCCGTTCGACCGTAAGCCGGGGGTTGAGTGATCCGTAGGGATCCTGAAAAATGATCTGCATTTCCCGGCGCAGGGGTCGAATGTCGCGATCGGCCAGGGCCAAGATGTTGTGGCCCTGGTACCAGACCTGGCCGGCCGTGGGCTCGATCAGGCGCAGCACACTGCGTCCGACGGTGGATTTACCGCAACCGGATTCACCCACCAGGCCCAATGTTTCCCGGTCGGCCAGGTCAAAGGAGACATCGTCCACGGCGTGCACGTACTCTCGCTTGCGCTGAAAAAGGTCGCGGCGCAGGGGGAAATATTTGACCAGTTGATGTACCTGCAACAGATTATTCATGGCAAGCCATCCAACAGGCTACCCAATGCCCGGGTGCGACTTGCTCCAGGACCGGCTCTTCACGGTGGCAGATAGCTTCCGCCAGCGGGCAGCGGGGGTTGAAATTACAGCCGGTGGGCAGTTTGAGCAGGCTGGGCACCGTTCCTTTGATCTCGTAAAGTTCTGCCTGGTCCCGATCACTCATCGGGCTGGGAATGGCCTGCATCAGACCGCGGGTGTAGGGGTGCAGGGGCCGGTCAAACAGATCCAGGGTCGGGGCCGACTCCATAATCTTGCCGGTGTACATGACCTTGACCTGGTGGGCGGTTTCGGCGATGACCCCCAGGTCGTGGGAGATGATCATGATGGCAGTGCCCAGCTCCTGCTGCAGGCCTTGCATCAGTTCGAGAATCTGGGCTTGAATGGTGACGTCCAAGGCGGTGGTGGGTTCATCGGCGATGAGTAGTTTGGGGCGGCAGGCCAGGGCCATGGCGATCATGACTCGCTGGCGCAGACCCCCGGAGAGCTGATGGGGATATTCGCCGACACGACGGTCCGGGGCCGGCACCCCAACCATGGCCATCATTTCCACCGCCTTTTTAAGGGCGCCCTGATAGGAAAGCTGCCGGTGCACCCGGAAGACTTCCGCCAACTGATTGCCCACGGTAAAAACCGGGTTCAGAGCCGTCATGGGCTCCTGAAAGATCATGCTGATACGGTCGCCCCGCAGGCGCCGGATGGCCTCGGGCGGCAGCTGCATCAGATTGCGGGCTTCAAAGAGGATTTCACCCCCGGCAAAAAAAGCCGGCGGCATGGGCAGCAACCGCAGTATCGAAAGCGCCAGAACGCTTTTGCCGCATCCGGATTCACCCACAATGCCCAGCACCTGACCTTCTTCCATCGTCAGGCTGACATCATCTACAGCCCTCACGGTGCCATGGGGAGAGGTGAAATGGGATTTCAGATTGTTGATCTGCAGCAGGGGCATGAAGACAAAGGCCCTTTGGGTGCGGTACCGGGACGGAACGGCTAGACGACCTGCCTTTTGGTAACCCTGTAAAATATTCCTGTCAAGAATATTATCGATGGGCGCCTGGTTTTCGATTCCGCTGCCAGCGGTCACGCCTCTTGATTTCCGGTGTGGTTTTTGGTTAACTGCCGCGGTCGCGAGGGGTGGATTCGTAAAAATTTTTGGCTGGGTGGGACATTGGGACGCATTCCGGCTTGGCTGAGGCGGAAGGGTGTCGAAGGGGGTGGTGAGGCTATGGATACAGAATCGAGTCACGTCTTTCCGCGTGTCATGGAGCGCCGGCTGCCGATCGCCCAAAAAGGGCAGGGAGTGTGGATCGAAGATGCCCAGGGTCGGCGATTTCTCGATGCCAGCGGCGGCGCCATTGTCGTAAACGTGGGCCATGGCAGAAGAGAAATCGCCCAGGCGGTGTTCGACCAGGTATTACAGTGTCATTACGTTCATCCGACCATGTTCGCCACGGAGCCGGTTGCGCACCTGGCCGCAGCTCTATCAGCGCACGCCCCCCAGGGGGTGGATCGGTTTTATTTTCTTTCCACCGGTTCCGAGGCCGTGGAAACGGCCATCAAGCTGGCCCGCCACATTCATCTATCGGGGGGCCGCTCCCAGCGCTTCCGCTTGATCTCGCGTTGGAAGTCGTATCACGGGCTCACCCTGGGGGCCCTGTCGGCCATGGGGCGAACGGCGTTCCGCACGCCCTATGCACCCATGCTCTCCGAGGTCGTGCATATCCCGCCTCCCTATTGCCTGCGCTGCTCGTTCGGCCTCAGGTACCCGGAATGCGGGATCCGCTGCGCCCTGGCGCTGGAGGAGGCCATCGAAAACATCGGTCCCGGTGTGGTTTCCGCCTTTTTGGCCGAAACCGTGAGTGGGGGGACACTGGCGGCATGTGCGCCGCCGCCGGAGTATTTCCCCTTGGTCCGAACCATCTGCGACCATTACGGAGTGCTGCTGATTCTCGATGAGGTCCTGTGCGGCATGGGGCGCACGGGGCAGTGGTTCGCCTGCCAGCACTATGGCGTGGTGCCGGATATCGTCACCCTGGGCAAGGGGCTCTCCGGAGGCGCCTTGCCCCTTTCTGCGGTGGGTGTTCAAAAAGCCCATTACGACGCCATCGTCCAGGCGCAGTGCGCCTTCGTTCACGGTGGGACCTTCTCCCATCACCCCGTGACTGCCGCTGCGGGGCTGGCGGTGATGGGGATTCTGGAGAGAGAAAAACTGGTGGAACGGGTCGCTCGGATGGGGTTGATATTGGGACAGCGCTTGCGGCAGACCCTTTCGGACCACCCCTGTGTAGCCGACGTCCGCGGTTTGGGGTTTCTGTGGGGGGTGGAGTTGGTCGCGGACAAACGCACCAACCGCCCGTTTCCCCGAAAGGAGAAGACGGCCGAGCGTCTCTACGACGCTATCTTCCAAGCCGGTGTGCTGGTGTACAAGTCCACTGGATTGGCTGGAACCGACGGCGATGCGATTCTGGTGGCCCCCCCTTTCATCATTGAGGAGGCCGACATCGATTTTGTCGTGGAAACCATTCGTGCCGGAATCGAAACGGTTTTGGGGCGCTGAGGCGGGTATCACGCACCCTTGCGGTTGTACGGGGGGCCGTGCGCGGGCCCCTTCGAGCCGAAATAGCCATCCTCGGTTGCAATGACCCCAAAAACCGATCCGGCTTGTCGCCCGGAGGGCCGTTGGGCCAGGAAGCGGTAACACGCCTCACCGTGGGCGGTGATGACGGTGCCTTGCTTGGTCGCACCGATATCCACCAGGCCCAGGTCACGCAACACTGTGAGCCAGCGTTTCATCCGCCCTTCCGAAACCAGCCCGGCGTGCTTTTCCAATTCGCGCCGCAGGCTGTTTCTACCCCAGACCCGGCCGCTTTGAACCAGCAGTATTTCGAGGCAGCAGCGCACCGTGTCCAAAGAGAGCCGGCGGTCGGAAAGTTCATTGGCGAGGCAGTTGAATTCAGTGTGCTCCTCGACCGCCGCTTGCGCCGATTTTCGAACCGATCGGAGCGACCGGGGCAGATCCGGCAGGTCCACGGTTCGGTTATCCCTCGACGCGTAGCAGATGTACTCGAGCATGTTGATGAGTTCGCGAACGTTGCCCGGCCACCGGTAATTCAGGATGCGGTCGTGGGCCGCGGGGGTGAACTGTTTTTCGATGTTGTAGGTGGTTTTGAGGTAGCGTTCGATCAGGTAGAAGATGTCTTCGGGACGATCCCGCAGTGGAGGAATGTGGATGGGCAGCGTGTTGAGGCGATAGTACAGGTCTTTGCGAAACTGCTTGGCCGCGATGGCTTCGCTCAAATCGGTGTTGGTAGCTGCGATGATCCGGACTTCCACAGGAATGATTTTCGAGCCGCCGACCCGCATGACCTCCTTCTCCTGGAGCACCCGCAGCAACCGTGACTGAACACTCATGGGTGCGTCTCCGATTTCGTCCAGAAAAACGGTGCCGCCGCGGGCCTGTTCGAAATAGCCCTTTTTGCCACCGCGGCGGGCGCCGGTGAACGCACCGTCCTCATATCCAAACAGTTCGCTTTCGATCAGTCCTTCCGGCAGCCCCGCGAAGTTGACGGCCACAAAGGGGCCGTTTTGCCTGGGCGAACTGGCGTGGATCGCGTGGGCGAAAAGTTCTTTACCGGTTCCGCTTTCCCCTGTAATCAGGATGTTTTTCCCGGTTTTGGAGAAACGTCGCGCCTTGTCGATCAGCTCGCGGACCTTTTCGCTTTGCGCCCAAATGTCGGCGAAGGTATACTTGGTCAGGTATCCCTGGCGAGAGAGTTTTCGGCGCACGTCCTCCTCGAGCTGTTGGATCTCGCCAATTTCCCGGAAGGTAAAGATTTGGCTTTTCTGCTGGGAGCCGCTAACGGGGATTCGGGTGCGGAGAATTTTTTTGCCTTTGAAAGTGAAGACCGCCGTCGACTTTTCTTCCGGGCCTGCATTTTCGGTCAGATCAACCAGCTTTTCGAAATCTCGCACCAGGCTTTCAAACGACCTGCCCAAGATAGCGCTTGTGCCGGCGTCAAAGAGTTTCAGGGCAGCGGCGTTGGCCAGGTCGACGATCCCGCTGTGATCGACGGACAGCACCCCGTCTTCAAACTCGTTCAAAATGACCTCTTCGTGTTTGCGGAGCATTTCCGATTGCTCCAGAACCTTCGACAACTCCCAGGTCGATGCCGTCAATTGCCGGTGGTAGTAGGTGGAGTAAACTTCGACGTACCGAGGGTCGAGTTGCAGGGTCAGCAAAAGGTTGAGAAGCGAATGGACGCTGATCAGTCGGGGGCCGAGGTCGATAACCGGCTCAACTTCTTTGGGGCACAAATAGGTCATTCCCGGAGTGATCGCCGCATTGACGGTGCTCAGGTCGATCTCGCGGCCGATCCAGTAGGGGACGTAGTTCACATGGTGGATCCCCAGGTCGATCAAGGAGCGGATGGTTCCCTCGGCCACATCGCGATGGTTTGCCACCACCAAAGCTTTCTGGCCCTTGGGCAGCAGGATCACCTTTTCGAGGTTGTGGCCCGTTATGATTCGAACCGGCGCCACGACGGGGACTCCAGGGAAACGGGACTCGGCGTCTGGAAGCAAGAACCGCCCGGATACCAAAACCGCGTCGGGGCGGGACGCGGCCCGGTGAGTTGCTTCAATGGTTTGCCCGTCGACCTCCACTTCATCACCGATGACCCGCGAGATGATGGTCCGCAGGTAGTCGTTCACCTTTTTGTCAATCGAAAGAATGATCAAGCGCTTCTTTTTGGAGGCCATCCGGATTCCTTATTTTTCCCAAAAAGTTCCAATAAAACCAAAAAAACCTTTTAATATGCCCAAACGTCCCAATTGACCATAGCAGAGGCCAACGCCCCCCGGCAAGCAAATCCCCTCCGGGTCGTCCCAGCGAAGGGTTTTCCCGCGGTTTTGCGGGCCGTGCAACCTGGCCTGGCAAGCCTAGTCCGCGATTTTGATCCGTTGGCGCGGGCTTTGCTAACCAGTGTTGACAGCGTGACCGTATCGGTCGGTGCGTTGCCCCAGATTTAGGAATTTACTGCAAAAGCGCCTTGACGGGCATCGCCATGTGGGTGACATCCGGGGGATCGGGCTGCTGTGGGGCGTCGAGTTTGTCGCCGACCGGGAGAGCCGGCGGCCTTTCCCAAGGGAAGCCAAGGTGGCCGAGCGGATCTGGGACCGGCTTTACGGGGACGGCGTGCTGCTCTACAAGGCGGTGGGTCTGGCGGGTGTGGACGGGGATGGTATGATTGTGGGGCCACCCTTCATCATTTCGAGGCAGGAGATGGAACGGATCGTCGCGGTGCTGGGCGCGGCAGTTGAAGCCGAGCTGGGCGGCTGATGCGGCAGCTTTTCAGCGACCGATTCTGGGCGGCGATCCGAATAGTTGAGGAGGGAAGCGATGTACGGATGGCGAGGCAACGTCCTACGGGTGGATCTGGATCGCGCAACGGTTGTGCAAACGGTTCTGGATCCGGATACAGCCAGGAAATTCATCGGCGGCCGTGGTTTTGGCATCGACGTGCTTTTGAACGAACTCGATCCTTCCTGCGACCCCTTGGGGTCTGAAAACCTGATCGTCATGGCCACCGGCCCCTTGACGGGTACCAAGGCCCCCACCGGCGCCCGATACATGGTGATGACCAAGTCGCCCTTGACCGGGGCGGTGACCTGTTCCAACTCCGGCGGGCAATTCCCCGCCGCCCTCAAAT
>JAWOIA010000047.1:0-27862 GCA_046484885.1 Desulfosarcina sp.
ACTGGATATGGGTGAGGATCCGCTCGGTTTGGGAAGCGACCGAGTCTTTAATCGGTTCATGGCTCACCGGGTCATCCGAGGTTTGTCCGGAAACGAAAACCAGGCTGCCGTATTTGACAGCCTGGGAATAGGGCCCCGGTTCAGGTGCCTTGGCGCTAAATACAATCTGTTTTTGCATGCATCCTCCTTGAGTCTCGTAAAAGTCAATTTTGAGCGCCATTGAGGGTTTCGGGGGAAGAAGCGATTTTGGGGAAGGCGTTAAAAATTGCAAGCTGTTTGAGGAGCTTGCGACGAGTTCTTGCAATTTAGCCGCCACCAAAATCGCGCCCCGAAACCCTCACGAAGCGAAAAATTCGACTTTTTTACGACCTTATCAAGAAGTAATACCGGTCACAGCTGATCGCCCAGGCGACCACCGGGGGCCGGTTGAGACCGGCCCCCGGTGGCAGCACCAATCAATCAATCAGGTGAGACGCAAATGATCGTACTGGAGACCAAGGCGCTAACCAAAAAGTTCGGCGGACTGACGGCGGTCAACGCAGTGTCCATGCACATCAACGAGGGGGATATCGTGGGGCTGATCGGTCCCAACGGAGCCGGCAAGACCACCCTGGTCAATGCCATTGCCGGTTTGAACCCGCCCACCGCGGGGCAGGTGTTCCTGTTTGGCCAGGAAACCACGGGCAGGACCCCGGAGCGGATGTGCCGCCTGGGTCTGTCGCGCACCTTCCAGATTCCGATTCCCTTTCCCAAGATGACCGTGCTGGAAAATGTCATGACCGCTGCGATCTTCGGCAATAAACCGGGCAGCATCAAGAATCCGGCGGCCCACAGCCGCAAGATGCTTGAGCTGGTGGATTTTCCCGTGGCTGAAGATACCATCAGCGAAAAGCTCAACACGGTGCAGCTCAAGCGCCTGGACCTGGCGCGGGCCCTGGCCAGTGGGCCGCGCCTGCTCTTTCTGGATGAGATGGCCTCAGGGCTGAGCGAAGGCGAGCTCAAAGATATCATCAAGCTGGTTTTCAAGATCCGGGACCAGGGGGTCACGATCCTGATGATCGAACACATCATGCACCTGATTATGAGTCTGTGCAACCGGCTGGTGTGCATCCAGTTCGGCACCAAGATCGCCGAGGGCGCCACCGATGCGGTGGCCCGAGATCCGGCTGTGGCCAAAGCCTACCTGGGCGACACAGCCGAAAGCTGCGCACCCGAGGCTCGACAACCTGCTTAGCCAACGGAGACGCGATGCTACTGGAAGTGAACAACCTCAATGCCGGCTACGGTTTTCTGCAGATTCTGCGCGACGTGTCGCTGACGGTGGACACGGGTGAGTACGTCTGCCTGGTGGGTCCCAACGGGGCGGGCAAGAGTACCACCCTCAAGACCATTGCCGGTCTGTTGACGCCCATGAGCGGCCAGATCCGGTTCAAAGGCGAGCCCATTGAGGGGCTGGCTGGCAACCAGGTGGCCCGTCGCGGGATTGCGCTGGTGTCCGAGGAAATGAACCTGTTCGTCAACATGACCGTCCAGGAGAACCTGGCCATGGGCGCTTACATCATCCGCGACAAGCAGCTGCAAAAGCAGCGGCTGGATTTTGTTTTCGAGCTCTTTCCGCGGCTGGTGGAGCGGCGCAGCCAGCTGGCCGGCACCATGAGCGGGGGTGAACGCAAGATGCTGGCCATCGGCCGGGGATTGATGTCTAACCCGACCCTGCTCTTGGTGGACGAACCTTCCTTTGGCCTGGCCCCCCAGCTCACCGAGAGTGTCTTCCAGAGCCTTGACACGCTGGTGAAAAGCGAAGGGGTGACCATCATGCTGGTCGAGCAGAACGTGACCAAGACCCTGGCGGTGACCGACCGGGGCTATGTGCTGGAGAACGGCCGCATCGAAATGGCCGGCAGGAGCAGCGACTTGGCCTGCGACGCTCACGTGCGCAAGGTGTTTTTGGGCGTCTGATACGGAAAGGAAAGGGTTCATGGCTGAAGCGACACTGCCTCAACAGGTGGAAAAACGGATCTGGGAACGCATCTTCAAGTGGGGCCGAACCGCCGGCGGCCTTGCGGTGGTGCTGACCGTGGTGCTGGCCGTGGTTGCCGCCATGGACCGGGGGCCCTACGTGCTGATCAACGCGGTGGTCATGGGGGGCATGCTGTCCCTGGTGGCCGTGGGGCTGGCCCTGGTGTTCGGGGTGCTCAACATCCCCATGTTCGCCCACGGGGAGTACTTTATGATCGGCACCTTGACAGCCTATTACGTATTCACCCCCATCAACCGCCATATCACGCTGAACCCCGACTCGGCCCTGACCGTGCTGGGGCCGCTGATCACGATCGTTGCGGCCATGGTCGTGGGGGCTCTGGTGGGGGTGGCCAGCGAAGTGTTGATATTTTCGCAACTGCGCAAACGCAGCCGCGAAAACTGGGTCATGAACTCGTTTTTGCTGACCGTGGGGTTGTCGGTGGTGCTGATCAACACCCATCAGATCTTTTTCGGCGCGGACTTTAAAGGCATCACCCGCTACTGGTCCGGTGCGCCGGTGATGCTCCTGGACGTTTTCATTTCGCGCGACCGGGTGATGGCGTTTGTGCTGGCCGCTATCGTGGTGATGCTGTTTTGGTATTTCATGACCTACACCCGCACCGGCCGAGCCATTCGGGCCGTCTCCCAGGACCAGAACGGCGCCCTGATGGTGGGCATCGGGCTCAAAGGCATCCTGATGCTGACCATGGCGCTCTCCTGCGCGTTGGCTGCCACCGCCGGCGCCGGTCTGCTCTTCATGTACCCGTCCTACCCGTCGGTGGGTCTGGAGCCTTTGTATATGGCATGGTTCGTAGTGATCCTGGCCGGCCTGGGCAACGTGCTCGGGGCCGTGATGGGCGCTTTCATGGTGGCCCTGCTCAAGGTGCTCACGGTGGAGTACATCGGCTCCGGATGGGACTTTGTGGTGCCTTCAGCCCTGATCATCGTGATTCTGATATTCAAACCCAGCGGCATATTCGGCTCCGAAGTGCGCGGCATCCTGGATAAATAGCGGAGGACCCATGGACCAGACCAACCCTGTGAACAAGCTGCTGCACCTGATGTGCTTCACACCGGCGGGCCTGACCGCCCTGGTGGCGCTGTGTCTGCTGCCGCTGATTCCGCCGTTTAACCAGGAGTATCTGATCCGCTGGCTGATCAGCGCCGCCTTTATCGCCTCCATGGCCGTTGCCTTCGACTTTACGGCCGGCTTTATCAATATCGTCAACTTCGGATACGCGGCCATTATGGGCCTGGGGGGGTACACCTCGGCCATCCTGGCCGAACGCGTCGGGCTGAGCCCGTGGCTGGGCATGTTCGCCGGCGCCCTGGGGGCTGCCTTTCTGGGGTTTGTGATCGGTGCCATCACCTTGCGTCTGCGCGGCATCTTTGCCGCGTGTCTGGCCTGGTTCTTCGGCCTGGCGCTGATGGGCCTGGCCACCAAGCTGGTCTGGCTGACCCGCGGGCCGCTGGGTATGCGCGTCGACCGGTTGTTCGATAGCGGCACCAACCTGCCCTATTATTACCTGATCCTGGGGATGATGATCCTCATTTACATGGTCTGCCGCTGGTGCACGCGCACCAAGATGGGCCTTGCCTTCAAAGCCATCGGCCAGAACATGGAGGCGGCGCGCACCTCGGGGGTCAACCCGGTTTTTTACCGCCTGGTGAATTTCACCTTGAGCTGCGCCATGGCCGGGTGGCTGGGCGGGTTTTACGCTCACTTTTACGGCATTCTCACTCCGGACATCATGCACACCGCCAAAACGGTGGAGGTGCTGGCGGTCGCGTACATCGGTGGCCGGGGCAGCCTTTGGGGTGGGGCGGCGGTGGCCTTTCCCTTTATCTTCTCCATGGAACTGCTGCGCTCATCCCTGACCAATCTGCCGGGGTTGAACCTGCTATTGTACGGTCTGTTGCTGATCGTGGTGATGATCTATTACCCGGGCGGATTCGCCGCTTTTTTCAATGGCACCATCCGTAAAACCAAAAACAAAATGATGCACTATTTCCTCAACGGGGCTTACAGCAGCGCCAAGTGAGGGCTGAACGAGCCTAAACCGGTTGCTAACTCGGATCCGTATCGGCATTGAATCGGCGCCGACACCCGACCTATTCCCAAAAGGAGGACAAACGTTATGAAAACCCAGGCACGCGTGGTGGTTATCGGCGGAGGCGCCATTGGCGTCAGCGTGGCCTATCATCTTGCCAAATACGGCTGGAAAGATGTGGTGTTGGTCGAAAAACACGAACTGACTTCCGGCTCTACCTGGATGGCGGCCGGCAATTGCTCCTTTTTTCACGGCAATTACTACTGCACCCAAGTCAACATGAAAAGTATCGAAATCTACCAACAGCTGGAGGCCGAAACCGGCCAGAGTGTGGGCTGGCACACCACCGGGTCCATCCGCACGGCCGACAACCCCGGGCGCATGGAAGAGCTGGGATACATTTACAGCATGAATCGCTGCCTGGGGCTGGACGTGAGCTGGATTACGCCCCAACGCATCAAAGAGATGCATCCGCTCATCAACATCGATGGTCTCGTCGGTGGCCTTTACTGGCCCGATGACGGCGATGTGGACCCCAACGGGATCACCATGGCCATGAGCATCGGGGCCAAGAAACATGGCGCCCAGATCAATACCCACACCCAGGTGACCGGCATTGAGCGCACCCCTTCCGGCGAGTGGCGGGTGCGCACCGACAAAGGCGACATCACCTGCGAGGTGGTGGTCAACGCCGCCGGGCTGTGGGCGCCGGAAGTGGCGAAAATGGTGGGTCTGGAAATACCCTCCATCGCCGGCGAACATACCCATATTCTCTTTGAAGCCATTCATGCCGTTGAAAACCGCGACACCTACCTACCCCTGGTGCGCGACCCCGATCGCAGCATTTACATCCGTCAGGAGATGGACAGCTTGATCCTGGGTCTCTATGAGAGCAAGGTCAAACAGTGGCACCCCCGGGGTGTGCCCTGGGATTACGCCCAGACCGAACTGCAGCCGGACATCGACCACATCGCCGACTTTATCGAGCACGGCATCTTCCGTTTTCCCATCATGGGGGACACCGGGTTCAAACACGTGACCGACGGACCGATCACCTATACCCCCAACGGCGACCCGCTGGTGGGCCCGGCCTACCCGCTGAAGAACTTTTTCCACGCCTGCGGTTACAGTTTCGGCATCACCCAGGCCGGCGGCATCGGCCATTACCTGGCCGGCTGGATCATGAACGGTGAGCCCGAGATCGATCTGTGGCCCGTGGACAGCCGCCGTTACGGCAGTTACGCCAACTGGGCCTACAACCATGAGAAAATTGAAGACACCTACCCGCGGCTCTACGCCATTATCTGCCCCAACGACTGGCGCGACGCCGCCCGACCCAACCGCACGGCGCCGATCTACGACTATCAGAAGCAGGCCGGAGCCGTGTTTGGTGATTACTACGGTTGGGAGTGCCCCAACTACTTCAGCGACGGCAGCGACGATCGCCGCGAAAAACCAGGCTGGAAACGCAGCAATGCCTTTGCCCATGTGGCTGCCGAGTGCCGGCATGTCAAGCAAAAAGTGGGCCTTCTGGATTTGTCCCGCTTTGCCAAGACCCGCATCACCGGACCTGGTGCCGAGGCCTGGCTCAATCGCATGACCTGTCAGACGGTGCCCACCCGAGACGGCCGGATTGCACTGGCCCCCATGCTGGATCACAACGGCAATTTCAAAACCGATATGACGGTTACCCGCATCAAAGCGGGCGAGTACTTCTGTGTTACCGCCTCGGTGGGCAAGCGCCACGACCAGCACTGGTTGATGCAGAACCTGCCGGCGGACGGCAGTGTCTGCATGGAAGACGTGACTTACCAGATGGGATGTCTGGTGATTGCCGGTCCCGACAGCCGCAAGGTTCTGGCCGCGGCCGCCTACGACGATGTTTCCAATGCGGCCTTCCCTTTCGCGACCAGCCGGGAGGTCTATGTGGGGCGCGTCAAATGCCGGGTCAACCGCATGAACTACGTGGGTGAGCTGGGCTACGAGATTTTTCACCCCATTGAATCCCAGGTGGCGCTCTTCCAGACCCTCATGGCCGCGGGCGAATCGTTCGATCTGAAGCTGTTCGGCATGTACGCCATGGATTCCATGCGCCTGGAAAAGGGGTATCTGGCCTGGAAGAGTGAAATGAATGTTCACCATACCCCCCTGGAGACCAATGTGGCCTGGACGGTCAAAATGGACAAGGATTTCATCGGCAAAGCCGGCCTGGTGAAGCAGCAGGCCGCCGGTGTACCCCGCCAGCTGGTCTGCCTGGTGTGCGAGGCAGCGGATGCCGATCCCTGGGGCTACAACCCCATCTTCAACGGCGACCGGATTGTGGGCATGACCTCCTCGGGCGGCTATGGCCATCGCACCGGTAAAAGTATCGCCCTGGGGTATGTGACCCCGGACCTGGCAGCACCGGGTACTCGGCTGGAAGTGGAGGTGCTGGGCAAGAAACTGCCGGCCGCCGTAGCAGCCATGCCCCTGTACGACCCCAGGAATGAGCGCATGAAAGCCTGATCCGAGCGATTTGCAAGCTGCCGGGGCGAATGCGGCCCGAATGATCTGTAAAATGGGTCCTGGCCGCTTTACCCGCTAAGCAGGATCCATGCACCAGATAAAGAGGATAGAGGAGTCGATCATGCAGATCTATGTATGTGTGAAACATGTACCCGACACGGCGGCAACCATCAAGCTGGTCGGGGAAACGGGTTTTGACGATGCCGGCTGTAAATTTATCGTCAATCCCTATGACGAGTACGCCGTTGAACAGGCGGTGCAGCTGGTCGAAAAGAACGGCGGTGAGGTGATCATCGTCACGGTCGGCAAGGCCGCCGCCGCCGCCACCATCCGCGCCGCCATGGCCATGGGGGCCCACCGCGGCATCCTGGTCAGCGTCGAAAACCAGTTTCTGGACAGCCAGACCACCGCCCGGGCGCTTCAGGCGGCTATCGAAAAGGACGGCAAGCCGGACATCATCTTTACCGGCAAGGGCGCGGTGGACAGCGAGGGTTTTCAAACGCCGTATCGTCTGGCCGCAGGCATGAACCTGCCCGTGGTCAACGAAATCAATCGGATGGAGCCCGTTGACGGCAAGTTTCGCGTAACCCATGAGATCGGCGGTGGGGCGCGTGAAGTGCTCGCGGTGGCCCCGCCCTGTGTGCTGGGGACCACCAAGGGACTCAACGAACCGCGTTACCCCAAGTTTCCGGACATCATGAAGGCCAAGAAAAAAGAGCTTAAAACCCTGTCCCTGGCCGACCTGGGGGTTAGCGTCGCTGACCCCCGCAGCCAACTGCTCAAGCTTGAAAAGGTGCCCGATCGCAGCGGGGCCAAAATGCTCGGGGGCGATGTCCGCCAGGCAGTGGAGGAGTTGGTGAGGATTTTGAAGGAAGAAGAGAAGGTCATCTGACGGATGGTTGAATGAGGAGAAGACAACATGGCAAACATCGGTGTGTTGATTGAGACCGAAGACGGCAATGTCAAAGAGACCAACTTCGGTGTGCTGACCGCCGCCCGCGGGAAAGGGGACGACACCATCGTGGCCCTGATGATCGATGGTTCGGCCGAGGGCGCCAAGGATCTGCTCGGAAAATACGGCGCCCACAAAGTGGTTCAGCTCGTGGTGGACGGTGCCGACCTCTGCGCCAGTGCCGATCTTCAGGCCCGGGCATTGGCCGCGGCGGTCGATCACTTCGGCCTGGGTGCGTTGCTGGGTTTGGCCAGCGCGCGGGGACGCGACATCTTTGCCCGCCTGGCGGCCCTGATGAACCTGGCACTGGTCTCCGACTGCCTGGCGGTGGACCTGGCTTCCGGGACCGTCAAGAAGTCCCATTTTTCCGGCAAAATCGTTGCCACCATCCAGCTGTCCGGATCGGTGATGCTGTGCACCCTGCGTCCCAATGCCGTCGAGGCCCAGGAGGCACCGGTCGATGCGGTGGTGACCGCCATGGCGGCGCCGGTGCAGGATCCGGGACTGGTGACGCTGGTGGCGGTCAAGAAAGAGGCCGCCGAACAGGTGGACCTCACCGAAGCGGGCGTCATCGTCACGGGCGGCCGACCCATTGCATCGGCGGACAACTACCGCATGCTGGCCGAATGCGCCCGAGTGCTGGGTGGCACCATCGGCGCTTCCCGCGCCGCGGTCGACGCGGGCTTCGCCCCCCACTCGATGCAAGTGGGGCAGACCGGCAAGACGGTCAGCCCGCGGCTGTACATCGGCTGCGGCCTGTCTGGATCGGTACAGCATTTTGCCGGCATGAAAACCTCCAAGGTGATTGTGGGCATCAACATCGACAAGGATGCGCCCATCTTCGAAAAGTGCGATTACGGGATTGTCGGCGATCTGTTCGAGGTGGTGCCGGTGTTGACCGAAGTGCTCAAAGAAAAACGGTAGTGTCCTTCCACAAAGGGGGTCTTTGGGCCCAGGCCGGCGTTCTCGCTCGGCTGAAATCCTCGACGTAGCGCCGCTGTGCCTGCGGTTTCAACCTCCCTGCGGCCTTGGCCTGAACCCCAATGCACCCTTTGTGAACGGACACCCGTTACCCAGTAGTTTCAGAATTTCCCCGGAGTGAATTATGGAGCAGTACACCATCATTAAGTCCTTTGTTATGTTCATGGCCCTGACCGGGGCGGTTGCTTTTTTCGCCATTCGGGTCAGGCGGCTTTACCGGCTGATGATGACCGTTCAAGGCACCACGGCCTTTAAACTGGACCAGGTGGCCGCTCGCTTCGGGGTGCTGTTCAAGGATGTGCTGGGTCAGGCCAATGTCCTGCGCAAAACCCTGCCGGGGATCGCCCATACCCTGATCTTTTTCGGATTTTTAGCGGTTCAGCCCCACAGCCTCGAGCTGATGATCAAGGGGGTCTGTCCGGCCTTCGAAGTCGGGCACTGGATTCCTCGAATTTACGGTGGCTACCTGTTTGCAGCCGATATTCTGGCCGCCTTCGTGCTGGTCGGCTTCGCCTATGCCATCTACCGCCGCACCGTGCTGCGTCCCCACTACCTGACCTTGGGCACCGACGCCAATCTGATCATTCTGTTCACCTGCTTGATCATTGTCACCTTTCTGTTGATCAACGCTTTTCAAACCTTGCTGCCGGTGGTCCCGGGTGGCTTTGACTACCACGGTGTCTTCCCGGTGTCCGAGGCGCTGGCGGGAGTTCTGGGTCTGGAGGGCCTGAGTTCCCAACAAGTTTACCTGGGATACGAGCTCGCCTACTGGATCCACATCGCCACCATTCTGGGGTTTCTGGTGTATATTCCCGGCTCTAAACATCTGCACCTGCTGGCGGCCGCCCCCAATGTTTTTTTAAAACCCCTGGTGCTGGAAAAGGCCATTGTCAGAACCGACATTGAAAATGAGGCCTTGGAAACCTTCGGTCTGGGCAGGGTCAGTGAATTGAACTGGAAGAACGTTCTCAACCTCTACGCCTGCACCGAGTGCGGCCGCTGCGAAGAGCAGTGCCCCGCTGCCCATACCGACAAACCCCTTTCACCCAAGCAGGTGGTCCATGACCTCAAGCTGGATCTGCTGGGGCAGGACGACGCGATTCTGGGAGGTCGGTTCGATCAGGTCAAGCCCATCGTGCGGGATACGTCGCCGGTCACATCCGATGTGCTGTGGTCCTGCACCACCTGCCGTGCCTGTGAGGAGAGCTGCCCGGTCAACATCGAGCATCTGGATTTCATCATCGAAGCCCGCAAGCACCAGGTGTTGATGGAGGCCAGCTTCCCGCCCGAAATCCAGGAGACCTTCACCAACCTGGAAAACCAGGCCAACCCCTGGGGCTTTGGCGCCGACAGTCGAGCCGACTGGTGCAAGGGGATGGGCGTTCGGCTGATGAGTGACCACCCCGAGGCCGACCTGCTCTGGTTCGTGGGCTGTGCCGGATCCTTTGACGACCGGGGCAAGAAAGTCTCCCAAGCCATGGCGCGGGTGCTGCAGCGTGCCGGGGTCGACTTCGCCATTTTGGGCCCGCAGGAGGCCTGCAACGGTGACCTGGCCCGGCGGGCCGGCAACGAATACCTGGCCCAGATGCTGATTCAGCAGAATGTGGCGATCCTCAACGGGTTCCAGCCCAAAAAAATTCTCACCGGCTGCCCCCACTGCTACAATATCATCAAAAACGAGTATCCCCAGTTCGGCGCGCGCTTTGCGGTGGTCAGCCACGCTGAATTTCTCTTCGATTTGCACAAACAGGGGCGCCTGAAGCCCACGGGCAAGTCCATCGGCAGCCTGACTTTCCATGATTCATGCTACCTGGGGCGTTGGAACGGCATCTTCGAAGCCCCCAGGGAGCTGCTTCGTTCCATGAACAGGGGTCAATTGAGCGAGATGCGGCGTGCTGGCGCAAAAGGTTTTTGTTGTGGTGCCGGCGGTGGGCGCATGTTCATGGAGGAGACCCTGGGCCGGCGCATCAACATAGACCGGGCCGAAGAAGTGATGCAAACCGGGGCGGCCACCGTAGCTGCGGCCTGTCCGTTCTGCGCCACCATGCTCTCCGACGGCCTCAGGGACAAGGGGTCGACGGTTGCCGTTCAGGATATCGCCGAAATCGTGGATGCGGCCACAGCTTGACGATGGAGGCTGGGCAGATGCCTGTGGAAGCCAATATCGTTACCCTGCTCGAGGCCGGTCACATCCCCTACGAGGTGGTCGACCATGAACCGGTCTGAACCAACCCGGCTATGGCCCAGGCTCTGGGAGTCGGCGAAGCCGAAACCGTCAAGTCCCTGGTGCTGGTGACCAAGGGAAACTAGATGGTGGTACTGGTGCTGCCGGGTGATTTAAAAAGGTCAGCCGGCCAAATTCATCTGACATGGAGGTCGACGATGAGCGATCAAGCCAGAAGGGCGTTGGAACAGGCACTGGAACGGGAGCACGCCTTTGACTTTGCAGGCGCCAAATCCATTTACGCCCAGATTCTCGCCCAGGCGCCCGATGAAGCCGTGCTGGAAACAGCGCGCTGGCGCATGGAGGACATGGACGATCTGATCACCGAGAAACAGATCTACCAGCGAATTGACGAAAACGGTAAGCGGGTGCTTACGGATATCGGTATGAACATCGCCGACAATCAGACCCTCATGGATATTCTCATGGAGGCCGATGCCGTCGATTTCGACAACGAAACGGCCATCTTTATCCCCCTGAAGCGCGCCTACGTCGATCGCTGCCTGGATCAGGTGCCCCGCAAGATGCCGGCTGATCCCGGGATGAACACCTTTGGCACCGGCGCCACGCCACCGTTCCTCAAACGTGCCACCGACAATGAACTGCGGGCCGCCAACCGCCGGGAGTATGAAACCATCACCCAGGTCGTGGGTGGACAGCAGGACGTGGTGGGAATTTTCAGCCTGCCGGTGGCCAATGACCGCAGCATCTCCCTGTTCGAGGTGGCTCAGCTCATGGAAACGCATTTCGCCGGGTTGAAGATGACGGCCACCAAGGGCATGTCCGACGATGAGGTCGCCTTCCTCAAGGGGAAGGACCACTGGCTGGACGGCACCAGTCTGATTACCTCCTTGGCTCCCATGGGGACTATGGTGGAACCCTTTCTGCGCAGCGTCCGCACCGGCAACAACCTGCTGCTGCTGGATCTGACCATCGCCGGCATGTCCGGCGGCGGCAGCCCCGAGTCTTTGCTGACCCAGATCCATGCCCAGGTGCTTTTCATGATGGTGATGGCCCAGACGGTCAACCCGGGCGTTTTCTGCATGCACGGCGGCATTCCGGGTGTCACCCAGATGGGCGGCGACCTCTCTTACAGCTCGCCGCACCAGCCGCTCATCAATGCCGCCATGGCGCGGGTCAACACCTGGATCACCGGATTCCCGTCAGCCCAGTCCGGCGGCAGCACCAGCTTGACCGACGTTACGATCCAGGCGGTTTCCGAATCGGAATTGAGCCGCAATTCCCTGCGCAAGTACGGCGTGCATATCGTCCGTCACGCCCTGGGTGCCCTGGGCAGCCTCAACTTCTTCAGCCTGGAGAAATTTTTGGAAGACTGCGAGCGTGAGCGCCGCTCCCAGCGGATTTTTGCGCAGAGCCCCAAAGACCGAGGTGTCATTCCCATGTATCTTCCCTCCGATGACGAGGCGCTGGCGGGAATCCGGGAAATCGCCGCCAAAGGAAACCCCAAAAGCGCCGATCACACTCTCAGGAATGTCGATTCCTTTCGCCGGTGGGAAAGCGCCATCAACACCGCCGCCAGGAAAAAACTCTACTATCCCCAGCTCAACGATACCGTCATCCAGACAATCGGTCGGGGGGAAATGATCCCCTGATCAAGGGTGCCGGTACGCCTGTCTTTGCAGGCGCTTCAACGGGGCGTGGCCGGTTTCGGTCGACGCCCCCGACGCGAATCACGACCCTCGCAGCGCAGCCGTCCGGCTGTAAGATTTCGCTGGTATTTTCCTTTGGGACCCATTAGATTGGTTGGCCGAGACGGGCCATGGGCGCGCCAGGTGGGATTACAGCCGCGGCGTCGAAGCGGGCCGTTTCCAAAACGCACCAACCGGTTTGACCACCAGGGTTAAAGGGGAAGATCAACCGACCATGTTCGAACCGCATATTCTCCTGACGGGCGTGGTGATCTTTCTGGCCCGAATCTGTGATGTCTCGATCGGCACCATTCGCACCATTGTCACGGTTCAGGGCCGAACGGCCATCGCCTTTGCCCTGGCGATTGTCGAGATTTCGATCTGGGTGACCGTGGTCAGCGCCGTGATCAACCAGATCAAAGACCATCCGCTGCTGGTGGTTTTCTATGCTTTCGGCTACGCCACCGGCAACGTGGTGGGCATCATGGTCGAGCGCAAGCTGGCCTTCGGGACCGTGATCCTGAGAGTCATCACCCGGGATGCCGGAACCAGGATCGCCGATCACTTGAGGCAGAAAGGCCAACCGGTCACCATCTTTCAGGGCGAAGGCATGCGGGGACCGGTCAATGAACTCTACATCGCCTGCCGGCGTCGTGATCTGAAATGGATTCTGCCCGAGGTGCAGCTATTCGATTCCAAGTTGTTTTATGTCATCGAGCAGGCCCGTGACATGCGCAAAGTGCTCAAGCCGGTCTATTCACCCCTGGGCGGGTGGCGGGCCACGGACAAGCGCAAATAACCGCATCCTTTGCTGGCAGCGCACATGAACCGATCGACAACCCCACCCGATGCCCGACTGACGCACGCGGCCGGTTATTTTTCCCAATGATCGGCAATGGACTCATGTTGCTGGCCGCTCTGGCCATGCTGATAAAAGGGGCTGACCTATTCGTGGATGGTGCGGCCCGACTGGCACGGGGTATGGGCGTTTCTTCCCTGGCTGTCGGTCTGACGGTCGTTGCCTTCGGCACCTCGCTGCCTGAACTCTTTGTCAACCTGTCAGCCGCCGTTCACGGCGGCAGCGATATCGCCCTGGGCAACGTGGTGGGCAGCAACATCGCCAATATACTGTTAATTTTAGGCATATCGGCCCTGATTCGGCCCCTGACCGTCGGCAACGGAATCGTAGGCAAAGCGATCGCCTGCAGCCTTCTGGCAACGGTGTTGCTCTGGGTGCTGGCCAGTGACGTTTACCTTGACGGTGCTTGGTTTTCCATACTCAGCCGTTCGGACGGCCTGATGCTCCTGGCCTTTTTTATGGTTTTTTTGGCCTACTCGGCGTCCATGCGCGCAACGCTTGACGGTCTGCCTGTGGCCGCTGCGGCCCTTTCCGGGCAAGCGGCGCGGGTTGCCTGGAAGATGATCATCGGATCCGGAGGGCTGCTCTTCGGTGGGCGTTGGGTTGTGGAGAGCGCCGCCGCTCTGGCGGGAATACTGGCCATGCCCGAGTCGGTGATGGGGCTCACGGTGGTGGCGCTGGGAACGTCGCTGCCCGAGCTGACCGCATCGGCCATGGCGGCCAGGCGCGGCGAAGTGGAGATCGCCGTCGGCAACGTGGTCGGATCCAACCTGTTCAACCTGTTATTTGTACTCGGTGTCAGTGCGTTCATCCGCCCACTGCCCTTCAACCCGTCGGCCAACGTGGATATGGGTGTGATGGCGGCGGCCGGCATCCTGCTGTTCATTTTTCTGTGCAGCGGCCGGGTTCGCCTGATGGACCGTTGGGAGGGGGTGCTGGCGCTGCTGGTCTATGCGCTCTACCTCGGCTACCGTTTGGGTCCCATTTGTTTCCCCGGCATGTTGGATCGTCCAGCCGGCTGAGAACCGGCGGTCGGCGTGGCGGGTGTCGGGCGTGGCGGCCCAGGACCCATTTTTCCCGTTCCGATGCTGGAGAATCGAAAAGTGAGAGAATCGGATCTCACCCCGCTGGCCGGGGAGGTGATGAAAAAGCGGTATCTCGCCCGCAACTACCGCGGGGAGATTGTCGAAACCCCGGCGGATCTCTTTGCGCGCGTGGCCCGGGTGGTGGCCGAGGCGGATCGCCTCTTCGACGCCGCTGCCGCGGTTCGGCAAACGGCGCAACGGTTCGAGGCGGCCATGACCGCGTTCGACTTTTTGCCCAACTCACCCTGCCTGATGAATGCCGGTCGACCCCTGGGCCAATTGGCCGCCTGTTTCGTGCTGCCCGTGGAGGACCACCTGGAGTCGATTTTTCAGAGCCTTAAGGAGGCTGCCCTGATTCACCACACTGGCGGGGGAACCGGCTTCTCTTTTTCCCGGCTGCGCCCTTCCGGCGACACGATCTTTCCGGCGTCGGGTGTGACCGGTGGACCGGTTGCCTTCATCCAGCTCTTTGATGCCGCCACCCACCTGATCGACCGCAATCGCATTCGGCCCGGCGCCAACATGGGGGTCCTGCACGTCAGCCACCCCGATATCGAGGCCTTCATCACGGCCAAGCGGGATCGTGGCCGGCTCCGCAATTTCAATCTTTCCGTGGCCGTAGATGAGGGTTTCCTTGCCGCAGTTAAGGTTGACCGGGACTACCCCTTGATTCACCCGCGCACCGGCGCCCAAGTCGCCCGTCGATCGGCCGTCGGCCTGCTGCGGTTGATGGCGCAGAGCGCCTGGGAGAGCGGAGACCCCGGAATCCTCTTCATTGACCGCATCAACCGGGCCAACCCCACTCCCGAGATGGGTGTTATGGAAGCCACCAACCCCTGTGGTGAGCAGCCCCTGCTGCCCTATGAATCGTGCACCTTGGGCTCGATCAACCTGACCCGCATTCTCTCAGACGGTTCCATTGACTACCCCAAACTCGAATCGCTCGTCCATCTAGCCGTCCATTTTTTGGACAACGTGGTGGAGGTGAACCGCCATCCCATTGCACGAACCGAAGAGTGGAGCCGCATGAACCGCAAAATCGGGCTGGGCGTGATGGGTTTTGCCGATATGCTCATCAGACTCGGAATTCCTTACCAGAGCGAGCGGGCCGTGGTGCTGGCCGAACAGATCATGTCCCGCATCCAGCAGTCGGCCGAGGCGGCCTCGGCCGACTTGGCCGCCCGGCGCGGCAACTTCCCGGCTTTTCAGCGCAGTGTGTTTCCAGGCAGGGGTGTCACGCGACGGCGCAATGCCACGCTGACCACCGTGGCACCGACCGGCAGCATCAGTTTGTTGGCCGGCGTCAGCAGCAGTGTCGAGCCGGTGTTTGCCCTTGAGACCCAGCGTCGGATCGCCGACCAACGCTACACCGATGTACACCCCGTGTACGATCAGTACCGCCGCGAGGGCCGGACCATCGATCCGATGGTTTTTCAGACCGCCTGGGATATCGCTCCGCGCTGGCATCTGAAAATCCAGGCAGCTTTTCAGAAATACACGGACAATGCCGTCTCGAAAACGGTGAATCTGCCCGAGACGATATCGGTGGAGGAGATCCGCGACCTCTTCCTGCAAGCGGCCGCCATGAACCTGAAAGGGGTCACCGTCTACCGCGACCAATCGCACCCGGACCAGATTCTTTCGGCTTGTTCCCTGAGAAGCGAGGAGTGTTCCTGATGAATCGAGACGCGTATCTCGATCTGCTCAAGACCCATGATGGATACTGGGACATGGTCGTGATCGGCGGTGGGGCCACTGGGCTGGGCTGTGCCCTGGATGCCGCCTCGCGGGGGTATAAAACCCTGCTGGTGGAGCAGCATGATTTCGCCAAAGGGACCTCCAGCCGCAGCACCAAACTGGTGCATGGCGGCGTGCACTACCTGCAGCAGGGCAACGTCTCGTTGGTCCTTGAAGCGCTGCACGAGCGGGGGTTGCTGATGTGCAACGCACCGCACCTGGTTCAGAATCAATCGTTCATCGTTCCCAACTACGAGTGGTGGGACGGCCCCTTTTATGGGGTGGGGCTGAAAGTCTACGACCTGCTGGCCGGTCGATTGGGCCTGGGCCCGTCGCGCTGGCTCTCCAAATCCGAAACCCTGGCGCGCATTCCAACCCTGGAGCCGCAGCGGCTGCGGGGCAGCGTTGTCTACCACGACGGCCAGTTCGACGATGCCCGTATGGCTGTCAACCTGGCCCAGTCCGTAGCGGATGCCGGCGGGGTTCCCGTCAACTACATGCAGGTGACCGGTCTGAATTACTCGGGGAAAATGATCGACGGCGTTGCGCTCAAGGACCGGATCGACGGTCAGGAGCGCCACGTCCGGGCTCGGGTGGTGATCAATGCGACCGGCATTTTTGCCGACGACATCATCCGCCTGGACCAGCCCACGGCCAAATCCATTATCACCCACAGTCAGGGGATCCATATCGTGCTCGACAAGCGTTTTCTCAAAGGTGAGACCGCCGTCATGGTCCCCCAGACGGAAGACGGCCGGGTTCTTTTCGCGGTTCCCTGGCACGAGCGGGTCCTGGTGGGCACCACCGATACGCCGGTGGCGGGGGCCAGCCTCGAACCGCGCCCCTTGGAGGAAGAGATTCATTTTATTCTCAAGCATGCCGCCCGTTACATGGTGGACGATCCCACGCGCCAGGACATTCTATGCATGTTCGCCGGGATTCGGCCGTTGGTGGGGGCGGTGGATGGTAAAAAGACCGCCGCCATCTCCCGGGACCACCACCTGGAGGTGTCCCAGTCGGGCCTGGTGACCATCACGGGCGGCAAATGGACCACCTATCGCAAGATGGCCGAGGATGCGGTTAATCAGGCGGCCATGATAGCCGGTTTGCCTGAAAATGAATGCCGAACCCGTAACCTGCGCATTCACGGGTGGCTCAAGCACGTGGATCGGCGCGACCCCCTGGGTGCTTACGGTTCCGACGCGGTTTTTATCCGGCGCATCATCGATGCCCACCCTCCGATGGGACAAAAAATGCACCCTGATCTGCCGTATGTGGGCGCGGAAGTGGTCTGGGCGGTGCGCAACGAGATGGCCCGCAGTGTGGAAGATGTGCTCTCGCGCCGCACCCGCGCCCTGATTCTGGACGCTGCGGCCAGCATGGAGATGGCCGATGAAACGGCCCGCTTGATGGCGCAGGAACTGGGCTGCGGACCGCAATGGCAGCGTGAGCAGGTTCTTGAATTCAGGCGCCTGGCCCAAAACTATCTGCCGGATTGAGATTCGCACAGCCGGGACCCACCGCTTCAGCGCATGGTTGTCGCTGGGGCGATTGTAAAAATATGCGCTGTCTGGAGACTGAAGTCATGGATGGATCGTTTGCCTTGGAACACCGGCACCAGTTGGGCGGGTTTTCGAAAATGGTGCTGGGGGCCATTCTGGTTGTCGCCTGCCTGTCACCGGCACTCGATGCCTGTCCGCTCGAACTGCCGACCACCACCGTCTCTATCAACGGACACCAGCTGGTTGTGGAAGTGGCCCTGAGCCCCCAAGCCCATACCTGCGGCTTGTCTCATCGGTCGCATCTCCCTGAAAACCGGGGGATGTTGTTCGTCTTTTCCAAACCCGCTTTGCGCACCTTCTGGATGAAGAACACCTGGATCCCCTTGTCCATTGCCTTTCTGGATGCCGCGGGCGCGATCATCAACATCGCGACCATGCGGCCTGACCAAACCGATGAACTGTACCATTCCCACCGGCCGGCCACCTACGCCCTCGAAGTCAATCAGGGCTGGTTCAACGATCATGGCGTCCAAACCGGCCATATGGTGCTGATGGCACCCCCAGCGCGTCAACCATAAATCTGCTGCCATTATGCGGTAGTCGGCTGCTTGGCGGTTTTCTGTAAAACATTTGTCATAGCGTCCGTCTATCTTGCGGCCGGCCTCCTTAAAGGTTTATTGTGCGGTTGTGCAAAACGCAATTTACAAACCATTTTCAGACGGTCTGTGGCGGTCTTCACCATGAATATGCCAGAATTGAGAATCGGCCATCTGATCAGCCGGCTCCCGATCGTCCAGGGGGGTATGGGCGTGGGTATTTCCATGTCCGGCCTGGCTTCGGCCGTGGCCAATGCCGGCGGCATCGGCGTCATTGCTGGCGCCATGGCCGGAATTACCGAAAAGGATGTCTCCACCGACGGCTTGGCGGCCAATTGCCGGGCCCTTTCGCGCGAGATCCGCAAAGCCAAGCAAAAGACGCAAGGGATCATCGGTGTCAACATTATGGTGGCCTTGACGCATTTTGCCGATTTGGTCAAAACGGCCATCGCCGAAAAGGTTGACATCATTTTTGCCGGTGCCGGCCTGCCGTTGGATCTGCCCGGCTTTTTGAAAAACGGGGACCGCACGCGGCTGGCACCCATCGTCTCTTCGGCCCGGGCCGCCGCCCTGATCTGTAAACGGTGGTTTCAGCGCTATGGCTATCTGCCCGATGCGGTGGTGGTCGAAGGCCCCAAGGCCGGTGGGCACCTGGGTTTCAAAGCCGAGCAGATCGATGATCCGACCTATTGCCTGGAAAACCTCATCGTCGCGGTCGTGGCCGAGATGGACCGGGTCGAACGCGAGCATGGCGTTCGAATTCCGATCATTGCCGCCGGAGGGGTTTATGACGGCAACGATATCCGACGCTTCATAGAACTCGGCGCCAGCGGGGTCCAGATGGGCACCCGCTTTGTGGCTACCTTCGAGTGCGATGCCGATCCGGCCTTTAAACAGTCCTACGTTGATTCCCGCCAGGAGGATCTGATGGTGATCAATAGCCCGGTCGGGCTCCCCGGCCGGGCTCTGAAGAACCAGTTCCTGATGGATGTGGCGGCCGGAATGCGGCACCCTTTCCGTTGCCCCTACCACTGTATCAAGAGCTGTGATCCCGAGAAAAGCCCTTACTGCATCGGCTTGGCCTTGGCGTCGGCCCGACGCGGCAAACTGAAAAACGGTTTTGCTTTCGCCGGGGCCAACGCTTTCCGCGTGGACAAGATCGTGTCGGTCGTGGAACTGATGAACTCCCTAGAGGCCGGTTACGACCTGGCCACCACCTGAACCCACGGCCATGGGCTGCATCGCCAGCCAGAATTCCGACAGGGGTGGCCGTATTTACCCCTGATTTGCCAGTCGCCGCTCGATCTCCCCAAAGATCGCCCCCCCACGGCCTACCTGCAATATTTTTTATGTGAAAAACGGCCGGGTTCGAATTGGTATCTGAAAATAAATGCTTATTGTCAAGGTTGGTCTTTTTTGACCGTTTATGAGCAAGGAGATCGACCCCATGGACAAGAAACCGCATGTTCCCTTACCGAAAAGCACCCCGGCCTATTTTTGCGCCAACTGCGGGGCCATAGCACTCGACCCCAATCCCACGACAGGCCACTTGATAGAGCCATGGAAAAACCACTAAACGACGCGCAGGAAGATGGCTTTCCTTCAGCCAATCCGGTACCCTTTCGCCATGTCCTCTCCCTGATCGCCGAAGGCGTGGCGGTTCTCAGCATGGGGCGAGTGATTTTCGCCAATGCGGCGCTTTGCGAAATGACCGGAAAGAACCGCGGCGAGATCATTGGCTGCTCCTTTTTGAGCCTGGTGGTCGAAGCGGACCGCAGCATGGTGTCAGAGTACCTGCGCCAGATCGATGTGGCTGCCGCCAAGCCCATCAGTGCCGGGCTGCAACGTTCAACCAGCGCCGGTCGCCAGGTCCGTATAGAGGCATCTTCACTGCAATTACGCGGGATGTATGCCAATTCCCCAGGCGTTTGCTGCAGCCTGACAGACGTTACGGATTATGAGGACCGCATCATTGAGTTGCAGCGCGATAACCGGCGCATGCGCAGTCATCTCGATGACAGCGAAAGTGTACTCATGGCCATGGCCCCTTATGACTGCAACGACATCCTGCTGGTCAACAAACATGTTGAGGCCTTGCTGGGTTGCTCCATGAAGGATATCCTGAGCGGCAAGCGCCACCTCTTTGATTTTGTCCATCCGGAGCATCTGCCCCAGGTTATGGATTTTTACAATGGATTCCCCGACGCCCACGAGAGTTCTGAAATGGAGTACCGGATCGTCAGCAATGACCGCCAAACCAAGTGGGTGCGCGATATGGGCAACACCTTGTTTGTTGAGCGCGGTCGCGGCATGCCCCGGCGCATCGACCACACCCTGGTGGACATCACTGATCAGAAAAACAAGGAGCTTGAACTGCAGGAGGAGCGCCGCAAACTCTCCAGCATCATTAAAAACAGCACCGAAATGATCTACCGGGTCGACAAGATGGGCAACTTTCTGGATTTGAACCCGGCCGGTATGGCGCTGATCGGTCTGTCCGGGGATCTGCACCGGCGCAACATTCTGGACCTGTATGTGGACCACCGCCAGCGGGAGCGCTTGCTGCGGCAACTGGAAGAGCAGGGGCATGCGCAGCAGGTGGTGAAATGGAAGGTTGCCGGCAACGCCGTGATCGATGTGGTCATCAACGCCGTTGTCGAACGAGCCGCCCAAACCAAAATATTGACCTACCAGGGCATCGTTCACAATGTTACCCGTACCCTCGAGCTGCAGAAGGTCGAAACCATCAAAAAAATGGCCGGCGGGCTGAGCGACAAAATCAACACGCCTCTGATGACCCTGCAGATGAACATGCAGATGATTCGGGACCTGCTGCGCTCCGATCGAAACGAAAACGCCACCATTGTTCAGCATCTGGATGAAATGGAAAAGGCCTACCGTAAAATCGTCGGTCCCATGGCGCTGGTGCGGGACAAATACTGGGAGATCGAGGAAGTTTCCGATGGTTGCGGCGGCACGATTTACGAGATCAACGAAAAGACCTGATCGATTTATAAGTGCTGTGCCGCCGGAACGGTTTCAGGGCGGTGGTTGGCGAGCACGAGGTTTCCCCTATTTATTCTGCCGGTCTTTGAGTTCGTCGATCCAGGTGCGCTCGGACAGGGCCACACCGCTGCGGTAGGAGGCACGGGCGATGAGGTGGGCCGCCACCGGGGCGGTGAGCAGCAGCAGGGCAGTGATGGTGGCCGCTCGCAGGGATATTCCCAACTGCCGGTAAAAAAGGGCCTCCGCGATGATCAGCAGGCCGGCTCCCAAGGTGCCGGCCTTGGTGGCGGCGTGCATGCGGGTGAGGGGATCGGGCAGGCGTACGATGCCCAGAGCGGCCACCAGACAGAAGATGCTGCCGGTCACCATCAAAACACCCGTCAAATACTCAATCATGGCTGGATTCTCCGTCACTGCGCTGGGACTGGGTCTGTGACGCCCGCAAAATGAAGCGCGCCAGGGCGACGGTGCCCAGAAAGGCGATGCAGGCGTAAGCAATGGCCACGTCCAGATAGCTGGTCTCCCGGGCCAGAATGGAAATGGCCACCAAAAACGCCACCACCAGTACCGACAGCAGATCCATGGCGATGACCCGGTCGGCCGGGGTCGGGCCCCTGGCCAAACGCCACAGGGCCAGGGCCATGCTGACCAAAAGCAGGGCCACGGCGGCCTGGCCGGTCAGGTGCAGAAACGCATCGCTGTGCATCATGTGCGCATCACCTCCAGAACGCGCCTTTCCAGGCCGTCTTTGATTTCCTCCCTGGCGCTTCGCACATCGTCCAGAAACATGACGTGGACGTAGAGTGTCTGTCGGTCTTCGGATAGATCCACGCTCAAGGTGCCGGGGGTCAGGGAGAGCAGGTTGGCAAAGATGAAAATCTCCAGATCTGTGCGGGCTTCCAACGGAACGCCGATGATGCCGGGGCGGTTGATTTGGCCGGGGGTGATGACCTCCCACAGGACCCGCAGGTTGGAAACGACCAGCGCCTTGAGAAAGTAAGAGGCCAGGTTGATGGTCTTGGGCAGTTTCATCAAATAGCGGGTGTCCCGGTAAAGGGGTTTGGAGAGCCATAGCGCCAGGTAGCCCAGGGTGAACCCGAGAAGGAAGACGCCGATGCTGTCGCTGCCCAGCAAGGTTGTGAAAACGGCCGCAAAGACGATGTTGAGGATGAAAAGACTCATCGACCGCCTCCTAAGACTGCGCGGATGTAAGGCTGGGGGTCCATTAACTGTCCGGCGGCATACAGGGCGAACTGGATCACCGCTTCCATGCACAGGCCCATGAGGATGGTAATCCCCGCCAAGGCCATCACCGGCGCCAGCATCCAGGCGGAGAGCGGGGCGCGGCCATTGGCCGTGTGGCCGGTCGCACCCGGAGCGGGCTTCCAAAATACTTCCGCCCAGATTTTGATCATTGAAAACAGGGTCAACAGGCCGACCGCGGCGGCCAGAACGGCCAGGCCAGGCTGAGCGCTTTCCAGGCTGGCCCGGATCACCAGCAGCTTGGCAAAGAATCCCGACAGGGGCGGGATGCCGGCCAGGGCCAGGGCCGATATCAGGAAGCCAATCGAAATCCAACCATGGCGCTTGTATAGCCCACCGACCGTTTCCAGATCAACCGATCCGGCGGCACGCTGCACCAATCCACTGACCAGAAACAGGTTGGCTTTGGCCACAATGTTGTGCAGCAGGTAAATCAGCGCGGCGGCAATGGCCAAGGGAGTTAACAGGGCCAGTCCCAGCACCATGTAGCCGATCTGGCTGATGATGTGAAAGGAGAGAATCCGTCGCATCTCCATCTGCGCCGCGGCGCTGACCACGCCGAACAGCATGGTCAACCCGGCTACGGCCATCAGGATCGTGTGGGTGAAGCCGGTATCGGTGATGAAGACCAGGGTGAACATCCGCAGCAGTGCATAGACGCCGACTTTGCTCAACAGGCCGGAAAAAAAGGCCACCACAGCCGTTGGCAGGGTAGGGTAGGCCGCTGGCAGCCAGAAAAAAAGGGGAAACAGAGCGGCTTTGATTCCAAAGGCAACCATCAACAGCATCGCCGCCGCAGTAACGAGGGCTGGGTCTGCCACCTGGGGGACCTTGAGATGCAGGTCGGCCATGTTCAGCGTGCCGGTCATTCCGTAAAGCAGCCCGATGGCGGCCAGGAAAAACAGGGTCGAAACCAGGTTGATGGTGACGTATTTGATTCCCGCCGTCAGCTGGGATACCCGGCGGCCCATCACCAGCAGGCCGAAGGAGGCCATTAGCATCACTTCAAACCACACATACAGGTTGAACAGGTCGCCGGTGAGAAAGGCACCGCTGACCGCCGCTGTCAGGATTTGCATGAAGGGGTGATAACCGGCCCGCATCTGCCAGGCGTCCACATCTTCCCGGGCGTAGCCGGTTACCGCCGTGTGAATGACGGCCGTGATCAGCACCATGACCGCACTCAGATAATCGGCTACCAAGGCAATTCCGAAGGGTGCCGGCCAGTTGCCGATCCATGTCACCAGAACTCGCTGCTCCGTCACCGCCACCATCAGCGTGACGGCGGCTGCCAGGTGCAGCAGCGAACCGGCCATGGCCACCCCGTGCACCCGGCGCGCATCGGTCCGCAAGAGCGCTGTGGCAACAGCGGTGAGCATGGGTATTAGAATCGGCCACACCAGGAGCGTGCTCATGGCGGATCCTTCTGGGGGGGCACCGCCCCGGGCGATCGGCCATCATCGGCTTCACGCATCAAGCGGGGGTCGTCCGCGTCCAGGGTCCCGGTTTCGGCGTAAGTGCGGTAGAGCAGCACCAGCAGGAAAGTGAGCATGGCGAAACCGATGACGATGGCGGTCAGAATCAGCGCCTGGGGCAGGGCATTGGCCACCGGTATGGACAGGGTCTGCGCATCCGGGGCAATCAGGGGGGGGCGGTCGTGCTCGAGTCGACCCGCGGTGAAGATGAGCAGGTTGACGGCGTTGCTGGCCAGGGCGAATCCGAAGACAAACCGGACCAGCACGCCGGAGAGCATCAGGTAGATCGATGCGGCGAACATCAGTCCAATCAGACCGGCCAACGCCCCCTCCATGTCAGGTCTCCTCCAAGGCCAGGATGATCGACAGAATCGATCCCAACACTGCCAGAAAAACGCCAATATCGAAAATCAGGGGGGTTCCGATCACCATCGCAGTATCGTTGGCGGGGCCCAGCGTCCACCACACCCCAGTCAGGAACGGTCTGCCCAGGATGATCGCCGGCAATCCGGATAGTGTGGCAAGACCCAGACCGAGCATGGCAATTTGGGTCGTTGGCAGGCGGATGGCCTCCCGTACTTTACCGGGTCCCTCGACGATGGCAAAGAGAGCGAAACCGGTGCCGGCCACCAGGGCGGCAGCGAAGCCGCCGCCGGGTTCGTGGTGGCCGCGCAGCAGCAGATAGACCGAAAAGACCATGATCAGGCCGACCATGAGCCGGGTGGCGGTTTGCAGGATGACCGATCGCATCAGTTCGGTTGCCCCTTGGTTGGGCGAATCAGGGCCACGGCGGCCCACGCAGCCAGCACGACCACGCTGATTTCTCCCCAGGTATCCAGGCTTCTGAAATCAACCAGGATGACGTTGACAATGTTGCGGCCGTGGGCGGTCAGGTAGCTTTCGGCTTCGAAAAAAGCGCTCAATGACCGATCCAAAGGCAGTTTCAAAACCCCCAGCAACAGCGCGGTCATGACCGTGCCAACGCCCAGGGCCAGGGCGCCGTCCATGGCGCGCCGGCCCCGGCTGCGTTGCTTGGCCGACGCCAGGGGCGGCAGCCGCAACAGGACCAGCGAAACGACAATGACCGTCAGTGTTTCGATCAGCAGTTGGGTCAAGGCTATGTCCGGGGCGCCGAATACCAGGAATATCAGGGCGACCCCCGCGCCGACGCCGGCCAAGCCGCCGATGGCCATCAGGCGCTTGTTTGCAACCAGCACCACCAGAGTGGAGAGGGCGATCAGGGCAACCAGCCCAAGGGCGACTCCATGGTCTGCGGTAGGGGCTGTCGGGGGTGTGGCGGCCATGCGATGTATCCAGGGCCAGGCGACCGCTGCGACCATCATCCACAGGATAATGGTCAGGTAGGTGTGCAAGGCGCCGCTCTGCAGCCGGCGGGTTATCCCTTTGGCCCCCTGCAGGAAGTGATAAAGGCCGCGGTCGTATGCACCGGCGGCACTGATCGGCAGTCGGTCGACGACGGCGCTGATCCGCCCGCCCAGCCAGCGCCGTACTCCATAGAACACGGCCCCCAATGTCAAGGTGATCACGCTGAGCAGCAAAGGGAGGTTGAAGCCGTGAAAGATCGTCAGTAGAACCCCTTCCTGTTTCGGATTCAGGGCCCAGACGGCCGGCTGGATCAGGTTAGCCGACACCCACTCGGGAATGATGCCGAAGAGGATTCCCAGCCCCCCCAGGACCAGGGGGCCGATCCACATGGTCCATTCGGGGTCGTGGGTTTCGGGGAGCAGCGGCGGCCGCCTGCCGGCGAAGGGAACGAGAATCACCACGGCGGCGACGGCTGTCATCAGGGCATTGGAAAGCAGGGCGGCCGTGACGGTGAAAAAGGGGAACATCTCTTCGGCCAGCGCGCCTTCGTACATGATCTCCTTGCCGATGAAGCCGAAAAAGAGCGGGAAACCGGCCATGGACATGGTGGCGGCGGCCACGGCCAGGGCGGTGATCGGCATGCTGCGCCACAGTCCGCCCAGCCGATCGAGTCGGCGGGTGCCGGTGGCGTGGTCGATGCTGCCCACCGCCAGAAAAAGGGAGGCTTTGTACAGGGCGTGGACCAGTAGGAAGGTGGCGGCGGCGGTCATGGAGGCGGCGGATTGGCCGCCGAGAAACATGGTCAATATGCCCAGGGCCATCATGGTGGTGTAGGCCAGGACGCGCTTGAGATCACAAGGGCCCAGGGCCTGAAGCGCTCCCCACAGGGCCGTGACGCCGCCCACGATCACCAGGGTGGCCATCCAGGCCGTTGTCCCGCCCATGAGCGGATGAAACCGCATCAATAGATAGATGCCGGCTTTGACCATGGTGGCGGCGTGCAGAAAAGCGCTGATGGGGGTAGGCGCACTCATGGCATTGGGCAGCCAGAAATGGAAGGGGAACTGGGCCGATTTGGTCATGGCCCCCAACAGAACGGCAATCAAAATGAACGGGTAAAGCGCGTGCTGCCGGATCTGATCACCGCCGACCGCCCATTGGCTCAGGGTGAACGTACCACCGGCGATTTTTAGCAGCAGAATCCCGATCAGCAGGGCCAGCCCGCCGGCACCGGTGACGAGAATGGCCTGTTTGGCATGCTCACGGGCTGTCTCCGATTCATGATCGAAACCGATCAGCAGGTAGGAAAAAACCGTGGTGGCCTCCCAGAAAACGAACAACAGCAGCAGGTTGTCAGCCAGGATGATACCCAGCATGGCGATCATGAAGGCATGCAGGAAAACGAAGAAACGGCCGCTGTGGGGGTGTCCGGCCATGTAGCTGGACGCATAGAGGCTTACAAAAAAGCCGGCCGCGGTGACGATCAGGCCGAACAACAGGCTCAACCCGTCGAGACGAAACTGCAGGTTCAGGTCAAGGCTGGGTATCCAGGACCAGTGAAGCTGGAATACATGCCCCCTTACCACCTCAGGCCAGAGTGCGCACAGGCCGGCAAACAGCCCCAGCGGTAAGACGGTCGAAAGCATTCCCGCCTTGCTGCAGCCGGCCGCATGCTGCCGGTTATCCGGTTGTGTCAAGGTCATCGGAGTCCGAAATGAACGGCGGCGGCCAATCGCGGCGGTGGCACTTAAAACTGACCCCGCGGGCCGGCCTCGCGGCAACAGTTGGGTTACATCGATCTCGCCTGACCCGGAAACCAGTGTTGATTTTTGGGGAGAATGGCATATTGGGTCCGTGTCCGATGCTCAACGAAGGGTGTTACCGCATGGCAGCGGATTGTGAATCTTTTTTACATTACTGTCAAGGCGCCAGCAGCCCCGACAGCATCGGTCTTTCAGCTTGACAGCGCTATTTGGCGATGGTACGGGTTTTCTCAATTACGGAATTTGTCCAATTCGCCCCAACATGTTGTGGCTGGCTATACAGCTAACACAATAGAACCTAAGTTGAGCGTTTCCCATTTTGGTATTTTTAAAATACAAAAGAATACACGGGGGTTACTTGCGTTTCGGCCGCCAAAATGGAAAACCCTCCGGGATTGCCGATCTCACCGCATCACCGGCGTCAGATGCCCTCCCGCATAGCCGACTATAGCGGACCGTCATCTTCCTTGTATCTGCGGCAAGCTCGACAATCGCTCAGGTAGTGTCCATCCAGAAACGAGGAATTTTGGTCGAGATCAAGGCATGCGAAAAATTTTACCACAGGCATATAGTTGATATTCCGAAGATAAAATTTTAAGCATAACGCAGACGTCGGGCGAAATAACCGTTTATGGATGGACACTAGGTAGAAACGGTCTGCGCCGCGCGTGTATCCCAGGGCCGCGATCGAGACGTCACCGCGTCGTTTAAGCGGCAACCGTTTCTCTCTTTTTGATTGTGGGGATCGCATGTCCGTTGCTTCATCCTCGTCTGATCGCCAGAACCCCCCGGCGCCGCCGCGCCGTTCCCGTCTCCTGCTCAAGCTCGCCCTGGGTGCGCTGCTCGTGCTGGTGCTCCTGGTGGCT
>JAWOIA010000170.1:0-13630 GCA_046484885.1 Desulfosarcina sp.
GGAAAGAGAGAGAAATCCTGATAGATCACCTGAATCCCGCGCCGGATCGCATCCACGGGGCGCAGCGAGTTCAATCGATCATTTTGCCGATGGGCGCAAGACCGTTGTGGAGACGATGGAAAAAAACGCGCTGGCCCACCTGATTCTGGATCAGGTGGTGGCGCTGATGCCCAAAAAATAGTGGCGCGCCCGTTTCAATTTTGATGAAATCGTAAAAAGTCGCTGTTTCGACGGATTTGTAAAAAGCCCAAGATCAAGGCTTGCGAGCCGCGAAAGCGAGCAGGGCGAGCGAATTGGATAACGATCCCATCCTTACGGCGAACCTTCAGGTTCCATCCTGAGGAATACCGCTATCGCGGGTGCCGTAGGCAGCGTACTTAAAGTACGCCGCAGTGACGAGGGATCAAGCGTAACGCCGATATTGGGCTTTTTACGAATCTGTCTATTTTACCGCAGCGGCGCAGCCGCAATGGACCCCGGATCACCCCATGACCACCGAAACCCCACTGGTTAAAATCATCCGCGACATCCGCCATGCCCTGTATGACCTTAAATCCGACGGGTGCACCGGCTTTGACGGGACCGTGCAACAGGTGGCGGCCCTTTGCGGCCTTGAGCCGGCAACGGGGGCTGCCACGGCCCAAAGCGAGTCCCTGGCGGCAATATGCGCCGATCTGGGAGACTGCACCCGCTGCCCGTTGTGCCGTGCCAGGACCCATATCGTGTTTGGGGAAGGGGACCCGCAGGCACAGCTGGTGTTTGTCGGCGAAGGACCGGGCTTCGACGAGGATCAATCCGGGAGGCCGTTTGTGGGTGCGGCCGGCCAACTGCTGACCAAAATCATCACGGCCATGGGCCTTGACCGGGAGCGGGTTTACATCTGCAACATCGTCAAGTGCCGACCCCCCAACAACCGTAACCCGGAGCCGGATGAGATTCGGCAGTGCCTGCCGTTTTTGAAGCGCCAGCTGCGTGCCATTCACCCCCGGGTGGTCTGTGCCCTGGGCAATGTGGCCGCCCGGACTCTGCTGGAGACCGATACACCCATCTCCCGGCTCAGGGGGCGATTCCATGCGGTCATGGACATACCGCTGATGCCGACGTATCATCCAGCCTTCTTGCTGCGCAACCCGGATAAAAAGCGCGATGTGTGGGACGATGTGCGGCAGATCATGAATAGGCTGGCCTGAACGAGTAGCCGGGAAAACCGCACCGCCCGGCAGATGGACGCCCCGAGGCCGGTTTTTGGGGTCGGTCAATCTGCCTATTGACACGTTTGGGGTGATGGGATTACTAAAGCAAACTTTTACGGGTAGATACGCGCTTGACGAAGAAAACCTCCCAATTTGGCCTGATCGGGTGAGACTGGCCAAAGCAGGAAAACACAATGATCGACCCGAGCCGGCTCGCTTTTGACATCGATGGGGTGATCGCCGACACCATGCACCTGTTCCTGGCTATTTTGGGCGATCACTACGATGTCCACACGGTGCACTACGCTGACCTGACCTGCTACCGCCTGGATCAGTGCCTCGATCTGGACAAGACGGTCATCGATGCAGCGGTGGCCCGTATACTCGATGGGCGCTACCGGGCTGCGCTCAAACCCATTTCCGGCGCCGGGCCGGTGTTGCGGCGCATCGGTGAGACCACGGGGCGAATTCTCATGGTCACCGCCCGGCCAGAGGCGGGCCTCATCCAGAGTTGGCTGCAACCGCTGCTTGACGGGCAGCATCACCGCGCCCATGTCGTCGCTACCGGTTCATTCGAGGCCAAAGCCGAGGTGCTGTCGGGGTACGGCGTCCACTGGTTTGTCGAGGATCGCCTTGAAACCTGCCACCTGCTCAAGGCTGCCGGCATCGAGCCGGTGGTGTTTCGGCAGCCGTGGAATCAAGAGCGCCACGGTTATCTCACGGTGGGGTCCTGGCAGGAGTTGGAAGGGTGGATTGATTTTCCATGAAACGGTTGCGGTTGACCGAACAGATCGATCACTTCCTGCAGGCGTTGGCTTCCGAGAAGGGGTACAGCGCCCACACCATCCGTGCCTATGGCCACGACCTGGCCGAGTTTGCCGGTTTCGCCGCCGGCGGGACGGGCTCGTCCCAAGCACCCGACCGGACCCCTCTGACCATTGATCAGATCGACAGCCTGACGATCCGGGCTTACCTCGGGTTTCTGCACCGCAGGAACGAAAAATCCACGATCGCCCGGAAGTTGTCGGTTCTGCGCTCGTTTTTTCGGCATTTGATCAAATACCGGCTGACGCGGCAGGATCCGACCGTCGGTGTGTTGACCCCCAGACACACCCGGGGGATTCCGTCTTTCCTCTCGGTGGACGACATGTTTCGGCTGCTGGACCAGACCAGCGAGGACACCGTGCTGGGGCTTCGGAACCGGGCGCTGTTTGAAACCCTGTACGGTGCCGGAGTCCGTGTTGCCGAACTGACCGGGCTGAATGTCTTCGATGTGGATTTTGTTTCCGGCTGCCTGCGGGTTTCGGGCAAAGGGGGCCGTGAGCGAATCGTACCGGCGGGTGAAAAAGCCTTGAGTCGCATTCAGGCCTATCGCGACCGGCTCTACTCCCACAGCGGCGTCGGCATGAGCGTGGATGGCCCGTTGTTTCTAAACCGGAACCAGGGCAGGCTGACCGCGCGGTCCGTGGCCCGCATTCTTGAAGCCTGGGTCCGCAAATGCAGCCTGGCCGTGCCCATTTCACCTCACGGCATCCGCCACAGCTTTGCCACCCACATGCTCGATGCGGGGGCGGACCTGCGCACGGTTCAGGAACTGCTGGGCCACCAAAGCCTCTCAACCACCCAGCGCTACACCCACGTGAGCATCGACCGGCTCATGGCGGCCTACGACCGGGCCCATCCCAGACGGTAGAAAGGAATTCCCTTCATTCCATGGTCCATTATCAAGCGCAACATTCAGCGCGGTTCCACGGCACCACCATTTTGGCCGTCCGGAGCAAGGAGCGCGTGGTCATGGCCGGAGACGGCCAGGTGACCCTGAACAACACAGTCATCAAACACCACGCCCGCAAGGTTCGGCGGATCTACAACAATACCATCCTGGCCGGGTTTGCCGGTGCGACGGCCGACGCCCTGACCCTGACGGAAAAGCTGGAGCAGAAGCTCGAGCGCTACAACGGCAATCTGACCCGATCGGCCGTGGAGCTGGCCCGGGAATGGCGGGCCGACAAGTACCTGCGGCGCCTGGAAGCCTTGATGATTGCCGCGGACGGCGCCGCCATGCTGCTCATATCGGGCAGCGGCGATGTCATTGAACCCGACGAGGGCATCCTGGCCATCGGTTCGGGCGGTGTGGCCGCCCAGGCGGCGGCCACGGCCTTGTATCGGCAGACCGAACTGGACCTGCGCCGTATGGTCGAGATCGCGATGAAAATCGCCGCCTCTCTGTGCGTATTTACCAACGATTACATCACTATTGAAGAGCTGCAGCCATGAATGACCTGAAGCCCAAAGATATCGTTTTCGAACTGGACAAGTATATCATCGGTCAGCATTCGGCCAAGCGGTCGGTGGCTATTGCCCTGAGGAATCGGTGGCGCCGCCAGCAGGTACCCGATTCCCTGAAGGATGAAATCGCCCCCAAGAACATCATCCTCATCGGCCCGACCGGGGTTGGAAAGACCGAAATCGCCCGGCGCCTGTCCCGGCTGAGCGATTCACCCTTCTACAAGGTCGAGGCCTCCAAATTCACCGAAGTCGGATATGTGGGGCGTGATGTAGAGTCGATGGTGCGCGACCTTCTGGAGCTGACGGTCAACGCCGTTCGCACGGCCGCCCAGGAGGCTGTTCAGGACAAGGCCCGGCGCGTTGCCGAGGAGCGGATGCTGGACCTGCTGCTGCCCAAGGCGGATCGCGGCCGAGGCGACCACCCCCCGGAGGGCGGCCTAGAAGTGGTGAACGCCTTGCCGGATGCAGCCTCGTCCACACGCGAGAAGCTGCGTCGAATGCTGCAGGCCGGAAAGCTGGACAGCCGCTACGTGGACCTGGACGTGGCGGACCGCAGCATGTCCATGGTGGAAATTTTCTCCAATGCGGGCATGGAGGAGATGGGCATCAATTTCAAGGAGATGCTGGGCTCCTTGCTGCCCAAGAACACCCGCCGCCGCAAAATCAAGGTGCCCGAAGCCATGAAGATCATGGCCACGGAGGAGTCCCAGAACCTGGTGGACATGGACCAGGTGGTCCGGGACGCCATCGCCAAGGTGGAGCAGTCCGGGATCATTTTCCTGGATGAGATTGACAAAATTGCCGGCAACGGCAAAGGTCAGGGACCGGATGTTTCCCGGGAGGGGGTTCAGCGGGATCTGCTGCCGATTGTCGAAGGTTCCACCGTCAACACCAAATACGGTCCGGTCAAAACCGATCACATTCTGTTTATCGCTTCCGGCGCTTTTCACACCATCAAACCGTCCGACCTGATCCCGGAACTCCAGGGGCGGTTTCCGATCCGGGTGAACCTGGATGCGTTGAACCGCAAGGATTTTTTGCGCATTCTGACCGAGCCGAAAAACGCGCTGCTGCTGCAGTATGCGGCTTTGCTCAAAACGGAGGGCGTAACACTGGTCTTTTCCGACGACGCGGTGGAAAAAATCGCCGAAATCGCCCAAGAGGTCAACGACCGCACCGAAAATATCGGCGCCCGGCGCCTGCACACCATTATGGAACGCCTGCTGGAAGACATCCTGTTTGAGGCTCCGGATGTAACCGAGGCGCACCTGACGGTGGATGCGGCCTACGTATCGGAAAAGCTCAAAGCAATCAAGGATGATGAGGATCTGAGCCGTTATATCCTCTAAGGAGCCGCCATGACCCCAGATACCGTTGCAGCCACCTCAACCGTAGCCGACATCCTGATTGAGGCGCTGCCTTATATCCGCAAGTTTTCCGGTATGACCGTGGTGGTGAAGTACGGTGGCCATGCCATGGTCGATGAACAGCTCAAGACCGATTTTGCACGCGACATCACCCTGCTCAAATTTATCGGCCTCAACCCGGTGGTGGTGCATGGCGGCGGTCCCCAGATCAACCAGGTTCTGGAACAGATGGGTATTCGTTCCCAGTTTGTGCGTGGCATGCGCCTTACCGACGGGCCCACCATGGATGTGGTCGAGATGGTGCTGGGGGGCAAGGTCAACAAGGGCATCGTGGCCCAGATCAACCAACAGGGGGGCAAGGCCGTCGGACTCAGCGGCAAGGACGGCCATCTGATCGAAGCCAAGAAGATGCAGATCGTCCATCAGGTCGATCAAGGCAGCCCGCCCGAAATCATCGACCCGGGGTTGGTGGGCGAAGTGACCCGGATCAACCCGGGTATCATTCACACGCTTTCGGCCCAGGGGTTCATTCCCATCATTGCTCCTGTGGGAGCCGGTGCCCAGGGTGAGACGTTCAACATCAATGCGGATCTGGTGGCCAGCCACATCGCCACGGCCCTTTCCGCCGGGCGGCTGATTCTGATGACCGATGTCAACGGCGTGATGGATGCCGACGGCAGGCTGATCTCATCCGTCGATGCGGCCACCATCGGGCGCATGATCGCCGACGGGAGCATCAGCGGTGGCATGATTCCAAAAATCGAATGTGCGCTTTTCGCCATCAAGAATGGCGTGGAAAAGGTGCCCATCATCAACGGCCGGCGCCGACACGCCATTTTGCTGGAACTCTTCACGGATCGCGGTATTGGCACGGAAGTGACGGAATGACGGTTTTGCAGCCTGTCGCGTCGAACCCGATCAAGGCGTTTCCCCGCGGCCGGCAGCAACGCCGTTGCAGGCCGTAGACGGCGTTAAAGGCAATAGCGGACAGGACGGCGGCACACCCAATCAACCCATGTTGCGGGAGAGCATCTCAATGACAGAAACAATTATGCGCACGGCGGACCGGGTGATGGCCGCCACTTACAAACGCTTTCCCATTGTCCTGGAACGGGGTCAGGGCTGCACGGTCTGGGATACCCAGGGCCGCCGGTATACGGACTTTGTTGCCGGTATCGCCGTTTGCAACCTCGGCCACGCCCACCCGCGCATCGCCGATGCGCTGGACCGCCAGGCCCGACAGCTGGTGCACGTCTCGAACCTCTACTACACGATTCCCCAGACCGAACTGGCGCAGCTGCTGGTGGAGCAAAGCTTTGCCGACCGCGTTTTTTTCGGCAACTCCGGCGCCGAAGCCAACGAGGCGGCCATCAAGCTGGCCCGCAAATATTTCAAGGATCGGGGCCAGCCGGAGCGCTTTCGGATCATCTGCATGGAAAAATCCTTTCACGGACGCACCATGGCCACCTTGTCCGCCACGGGCCAGGAAAAAATCAGGCAAGGCTATGACCCGGTGCTGGCAGGATTCTCCTTTGTCGCCTTTAATGACGTGGAGGCCCTGACGGCGGCGATCGACGATCACACCGCTGCTGTGATGCTGGAGCCGATTCAGGGTGAGGGCGGTATCCGTTGTCCGCACCCCGATTATCTCCAACAGGTTCGGCGGATCTGCGATCAGCGGGGCATGCTGATGATTCTGGATGAGATCCAGACCGGCATGGGGCGCACCGGCAAACGGTTCGCCCATGAGCACTACGGGGTGACCCCGGATATCATGACCCTGGCCAAGGCCTTGGCCAACGGATTGCCCATCGGAGCCATGCTGGCCACTGAGTCCGCGGCTGCGGCGTTCGGTCCAGGGGCCCATGCCTCCACCTTTGGCGGCACCCCCCTGGTAACGGCCGCCGCCGTCGAGGTCCTGAAGATCCTTGAAGAGGAATGCCTGATCGATCGGGCCCGGCGGACCGGAGACTATTTCAAGGCGGCGTTGAACCGGCTCAAACAGCAGCGGCGCTCTGTGGTCGCGGTGCGGGGCCAGGGTCTGCTGCTGGGAATTCAGCTGGACGGCCCGGCCGACGATCGGGTTGCGGCGCTGATGCAAAAGGGTTTTTTGGTCAACTGTGTTCAGGGCCACACCCTGCGTTTCGTCCCGCCCCTGATCATTGAGAAAGATGAAATCGATGCGTTGATAGATTGCCTGGCCGAGGTGCTGGCCTGATGAACGAAACCATTGGACCGGGTCGGCTGGAAACAGAAAAGGAGAACAACCGTGGCTGAGAGAATAAAAAAAGTGGTGCTGGCCTATTCGGGGGGCTTGGACACGTCGGTAATCCTAAGATGGCTCATCGAAACCTACGCGTGTGAGGTGGTGACCTTTTCCGCCGATATCGGCCAGACCGACTCCTTGGCCCATGTCGAGGCCAATGCCCTGAAAACCGGGGCGGTCAAGGCCTATGTCGATGACCTCAAAGAAACCTTTGTCAAGGATTACGTCTTTCCGGTTTTTCGGGCCAACGCCATCTATGAGGGCCAGTATCTGCTGGGCACCGCCATCGCCCGGCCGCTCATCGCCAAACGCCAGATGGAGATCGCCGCCCTGGAGCGGGCCGATGCGGTCAGCCACGGTGCCACCGGTAAAGGCAATGACCAGGTCCGTTTTGAATTGGGGTATTATGCCATCAACCCGGAGATCCGGATCATCGCTCCCTGGCGTGAGTGGAATCTGACATCGCGCACGGCGCTGATGGCCTTTGCCGAAAAGCACGGTATCCGGGTTCCGACCACCCACGCCAAACCTTACAGCACCGATGGCAACCTGCTGCATATCAGCTATGAGGGGGGGATTCTGGAAGATCCCTGGGCCGGCCCGCCCGATGACCTGTTCACCCTTACGGTCTCTCCCCAGGACGCTCCGCAAACCCCGGAGACCATCGAGATCACCTTCGATGGCGGCGACCCGGTCGCGATCAACGGTGTCGGCTGTTCACCGGCCGGCCTGCTGGCCGAGTTGAACCGTTTGGGGGGCAAACACGGCATCGGACGTGTCGACATCGTCGAAAACCGCTTTGTGGGAATGAAATCCCGCGGCGTTTATGAAACACCGGGGGGGACCATCTTAAGGCTGGCCCACATGGCCATGGAATCCATCACCATGGATCGTGAGGTGATGCACCTGCGCGACGCCCAGATTCCACGCTACGCCCAGCTGGTTTACAATGGGTTCTGGTTCTCCCCGGAGATGGAAGTGCTGCAGGGCATGATCGACAGCACCCAGGCAAACGTGTCCGGTGTGGTGCGCTTGGAGCTGTACAAGGGCAACTGCGTGGTTCGGGGCAGAAAATCCGACCACTCCCTTTACAGCGAAGCCCACGCCACCTTCGAGGACGACACGGTCTACAGCCAGAAAGACGCCGAGGGTTTTATCCGGCTCAACGCCCTTCGTCTGCGCATTCGCAAACTGATGGAGCGGAAAGGGTAGGCGTGGATCATGGCTGAAAAACCCTGGAATGGACGATTTGCTGAGCGAACGGACAAGAGTGTGGAGGCTTTTACCGCCTCCATTGCCACCGACCGTCGACTCTACCCCTACGATATCGCCGGCAGCATCGCCCACTGCAAGATGCTGGCACGGGCGGGCGTGATCACCCATGAGGAGTCCAACGACCTCGTCGAAGGCCTGGGCACCATCAAGCGGGAGCTGGACCGGGGCGACTTTGTCTTTGACGACAGCCTGGAAGACATCCACATGCACATCGAGGCGCGGCTGCTCCAGGTGGCGGGCAAGGTGGCGCAGAAGCTGCACACCGCTCGCAGCCGCAACGACCAGGTGGCCCTGGATGTGCGCATGTACCTCAGGGAGGAGACCTGCCAGACGATCGCCTTGCTGCAGACGCTGCGCCGGGTGCTGGTAAACCTGGCCAAGTCGCACGCGGATGTGATCATGCCGGGCTACACCCACACCCAGCGGGCCCAACCGGTCCTGCTGGCCCATCACCTGCTGGCCTATTATGAAATGTTCACCCGCGATCAGACCCGCTTGCGCGACGCCCTCACCCGCATCAATGTCATGCCCTTGGGTGCGGCGGCCCTGGCGGGCACCACCTATCCGATCGACCGCGATTATACGGCCCAGCTGCTGGAATTTCCCAAGATCTGCACCAACAGCATGGACGCGGTTTCGGACCGGGATTTTGTCATGGAGTTTTTGGCGGCTGCCGCCATCTGCATGGTTCATTTGAGTCGGTGGTCCGAAGAGCTGGTGCTGTGGTCGACGGCTGAGTTCGGCTTCATCACCCTTCCGGACGCCTTCGCTACGGGCAGCAGCATCATGCCCCAGAAAAAAAACCCGGACGTGCCCGAGATCGTGCGTGGTAAAACCGGTCGGGTGGTCGGCTCCCTAGTGGCCCTGCTTACGTTGATGAAAAGCCTGCCCATGGCTTACAACCGGGACATGCAGGAGGACAAGGAACCGCTTTTTGACGCTGTTGACACGCTCAAGGCCTGTCTGAGTATCAATATCCGCATGCTTCCCCGCATTACGGTGAACCGGGAGTGCATGCGCCGGGCCGCCTCGGTGGGGTTTCTCAATGCGACCGACATGGCGGACTACCTGGTGACTCAGGGGATGCCCTTTCGAAAAGCACACGCCTGCGTGGGCAGCGCTGTGGCCTACGCGCTGGACAAGGGCCAGGAGTTGAACCAGTTGACTCTGGAGGAGCTCAAACAGTTCTCTGCGATGATCAAGGCCGATATCTTCGATCATTTGACTCTGGAGCACATGATCGATCGCCGGCGAAGTTCGGGTGGAACGGCCACCGAGAACGTGGTGCGGGCCATCGCGGATGCCGAACACGTGCTGGCCGCTGAAACAGCGGTCTGATTTCAGGCAAGGGTGTTGGATGGGGCAAAAGCCGGGGATTTCGAAAACGATGGTTTCGGCAGGGGCACCGATCCTGATTTGGGTTGTTTTCCTGTTCGGGTGCCTTGCTCTCGGCTGTGGTGTCAAAAGACCCCCGCTGCCGCCGCGGCAGCCCCCGCTGCCGGCGGTGGTGACGCTGGGATACCAGGTGGCCGGCCCATCGGTACGGCTGAGCTGGCAGCTGTCGGAACCGTCCGCCGGCGAACTGCAGGGTCCGGCGGCATTCGGCGTCTACCGTTTCCGGTCCGCTTTGGCCGAACCCGTCTGCGATACCTGTCCGCTGGTTTTTGAAAAGGTGGGCGTGGTTCCCTATGCGGGTCGGGAGGGCGCGCACTTCTCTTTCGATGCGGACCTGGATCCCGGCTACCGCTACGTGTTTACGGTGCGCCTGGAAACCGGCGCCGCCACGGGACCCAATTCCAACCGGGTTCAATTCGACCATTAGAAAGGTTGCCCAACGCCATGAACGGTATCCCTTTTTTTAAGATGAGCGGCAGTGGCAATGACTTCATCATCATTGACAATCGGCAACCCGTGGTGCCCGAGACCCGGTTGGCCCAGCTCGTCGTCGGGGCTTGCCGCCGCAAGCTGTCGGTGGGGGCTGACGGCCTGATCCTGATCGAGGATTCCGAACGGGTGGATTTCAGGTGGCGCTTTTTCAACGCCGATGGCAGCCTGGCCGAGATGTGCGGCAACGGTGCCCGCTGTGCGGCCCGCTTTGCCTTCATCCAGGGCATCGCCCCGCGCAAGATGGCCTTTGAGACCGTGGCCGGGATTATCGAAGGCGAGGTGGGCGACGCCGGGGTCAAAATCCGCATGACCGAACCCGGTCAGCTGAAAACCGGGTATCACCTGGACCTGGGGGGCCGACCGGTTGTCGTGGGCAGCATCAACACCGGTGTGCCCCACGTGGTGATGACCGTGGCGGATATTGAGGCCGTGGATGTGGTGAAAACAGGCCGCCAGATTCGGCATCACCCCGAGTTCGCCCCGGCGGGCGCCAATGCGAATTTTGTGGCCTGCGGAGCCGACGGCCAGATCTGGGTTCGGACTTACGAGCGTGGGGTCGAGGACGAGACCCTGGCCTGTGGTACGGGCAATGTGGCGACCGCCTTGATCCTGGCCCACGACCGCGGATTGTCCTCTCCGGTTACCCTGACCGTGCGCAGCGGCGGAAAGCTCACGGTCTACTTCACCCGCAGTGGGCAGGGCTTTCGCGATGTGTTTCTGGAAGGCGATGCCCGGGTGATCTACCGGGGAGAGCTGTGGGAGGAGGCATGGTGGTGACCGCGGCCGACCCGGTCGTTGTCATTTCGGTCGGCTCCAACCTGGGGGACAAGTTGGGCAACTGCCTCAACGGCATCGCCGCGCTGACCGAATCCGGCCAAGTGGCGCTTCGAGCGGTTTCGCGGTTTTATCGGACCTCGCCGGTGGACTTTAGCCGGCAGGATTGGTTTGTCAATGCGGTGGTTAAAATCGAAACCAGCTTGACTCCCTTGGCGCTGCTGGATGAACTGGCGGCCATTGAGCGGCGCTTGGGGCGAACCGCCGACACGATCCGCTTCGGCCCGCGGGTGCTGGACCTGGATATTCTGCTCTACGATCAGCAGGTGATGCACACGCCCAGGCTGGAGATTCCCCATCCGCGCATGCACAAAAGGGCCTTTGTCTTGCGGCCCATCTGTGATATAGACCCGACGATCGTGCACCCGGTGCTGGGCAAGACCGCCGCGGCTCTGTTGCGAGCGCTCGATGGCGGCGATCAACAGGTCTTGGCACTGGAAAACCAGCCCCGGCTGTTAACAGGCAGGCTTGCGTGAAACTGCTGCTGTTTTTTATCATCGCCGTCTATCTGCTCTTGCGCGTCGCCAAGTGGCTGCTCACGGCAGCCCCCGGCGAAGCGGGCCCGGAGGACCCACGCAGTTTGAGCATCGATGATGTGATGCTCAAGGATCCGGTATGCGGGACCTATTTCCCGCGGCGGGAGGGGGTGGTCGCGGAACAGGACGGAGAGGTCCATCGATTCTGCTCCAGCGCTTGCCGGGACCGGTTTTTGGAGGAGCGGAAGGCATCGTCAAACCACTAACGCAAGGCCGATCGCCGTGGCGAACGGCAGCCGCGATCGACAGGAAGGGTAACCCAATGAAATTTTTTATCGATACCGCCGATGTGGATGAGATTAGAGAGGCCCACAGCATGGGCATGGTTGACGGGGTGACCACCAACCCCTCACTGATCGCCAAGGCGGGCCGGGTTTTTAAAACGGTCATTGAGGAGATCTGCCAGATCGTGGATGGTCCCATCAGTGCCGAGGTGATCAGTCTGAAAACGGCGCAAATGGTCGAGGAGGCGCGGGAACTGGCCGCCATTCACAAGAACATCGTGGTCAAGGTGCCCATGACGGTGGATGGCCTCAAGGCTACCCGCCAGCTCAGCCAGGAGAACATCAAAACCAACGTCACCCTGGTTTTTTCGCCCCTTCAGGCCTTGATGGCGGCCAAGGCCGGGGCGAACTATGTCAGCCCCTTCGTGGGACGGCTGGACGACCTGTCCCAGGATGGGATGCAGCTGGTTGAACAGATCGTTGAGATTTATGGCAACTACGCCTATGATACCGAGGTGATTGTGGCCAGCGTCCGCAACCCGCTGCACGTGCTGGATGCGGCTCTGCTTGGCGCGGACATCGCCACCATTCCCTTTGACGTCTTGAAGCGTCTGGCGGCACACCCCCTGACGGACAGGGGCATCAGCGCTTTTCTGGCCGACTGGGAGAAGGCCAAAAAATAGGCGTCGATGCGCCATGATCCCGATTGAAGGCCCATGAAAAAAAAGCCGATTCAATCCTTTCTGGTTCATCCCAATACGCTGACACTCTTTAGGGTCGTCGCGGTCCCGGTCATTGTGGTGCTGCTGATGCTGCCCAATCGATTCACGGCGCTGCTGGCCGGGCTGATTTTCAGTGCGGCCGCCATCACGGACTACCTTGACGGCTATCTGGCGCGGCGCTACGGCCTGGTATCCAACTTGGGAAAAGTGATGGATCCGGTCGCCGACAAGCTGCTGGTCGCCTCTTCGCTGATTATGCTGTCGGCTTTAGGGTGGATGCCCGCCTGGATTGCCTGCGTCATCATCGGTCGGGAACTGGCCGTCAGCGGCCTGCGCAACATTATTGCCCAGAACAAGCTGGACGTCTCGGCATCCAGTCTGGGCAAATACAAAACCGGGTTCCAGATTGCGGCCATTATTCCGCTGATGTTCCATTACCCGGCCTTTGGGCTCGATTTCAATGCCATTGGCACCATCTTTCTCTGGGGCGCATTGGCCCTGACGATCTGGTCAGGGGCGGACTACTTCCTGCGCTTCCGGAAGCTGCTCAGCGGGTGAATTTTTCTGTTGACATGCAGACGGATAATTTATAAAGGTTCGTCTTCATCTGAGCGGGAATAACTCAGTGGTAGAGTGCGACCTTGCCAAGGTCGAAGTCGCGGGTTCAAATCCCGTTTCCCGCTCCATTTTTTTTATAGGGCGGCATAGCCAAGTGGTAAGGCAGAGGTCTGCAAAACCTCCACTCTCCGGTTCAAATCCGGATGCCGCCTCCAAAACCGCCGCATAGACGGGGCTGAAGCGATTCAGCCTTTTTTTTTGCCTCGCGCGGGGTATATCATGGTGATGAACTGGGCGGCTTTTGCGCCCAGTTGCGCCGCAACTGCCCTGTCGGCGGGCTCCGGTTTCAGGATGCAGGGGATGACGTCTCCCGCGTCGGCCTTCTGGCGCTTACCCCAACCAGGGGCGTCCCTACGTCCCTCTCCGTCCCTGGCCCAAAAAGCCCAGGTTCTCTTTTTTGCGCACCCCGTTCACCTGGC
>JAWOIA010000180.1:0-4240 GCA_046484885.1 Desulfosarcina sp.
AGTAGTCGTCAATGAGACGGGCGTGATCGTCAAGAAAACCCGGCGCATTGCCGGTCAGGAACTTCTCGATGAGCCGGCCCCGCCCTTTTTTGAGGGTCAGGCCGGGATCCACGCAGCGGCTTTGGGATTTGGTTTCGGTTGTTGGCATTTTACCGGTTTCCTTTGTACGGACCTAAATTACCGCAATCCGCATGCCATGGGCTTGAATTTTAAATTTATATTATAATTAAAGAATTTTATCTTTAATGTCGCTGAAAGATGATTCAAGGTTTGATATACAATTTTGTATTTTAAACAGCATTAAAATTACAAATTTGCGATTTTTATCGCAGCTGGACCCCAAACGGAACCGCCAGTCTAGATTGTTGAGGAAAAAGCGGGTGTGTGGTACAGAGGGGGGTCTACAAACCGGTTAACGGAGAGATGGATATGTCCGCTAGGTCGCGACCGATGCGCGACGACATCTGCCAGCGCTGATGCGTTAAGATCGGCAAGCCGGCCGGGCTTCAGTCGCCATCCTGGGCTCAATTGACCGTCAAGGCTGGTTTTCCGGCAGATGGGCCACCATCACCGGCACCTGGCTGCGGCGGATCACCCGCCGGGCGGTGCTGCCCACGAACGCGTCGGCCAGAGTGCCGTGGCCGTGGGTTCCCATCACGATCAGATCACAGTGGTTGCTGCGGCTCTGTTCCAGAATCGCTTCCACGGCGTTGCCGCGTTTGACCAGGATATCAGCCACCTGAAACGGGCACGCGTTCAACTCGGAGCCCATCTCCTGGCAAAAGTGGTCCAGCCGTTGCCGGATCAGGTCGACGGTCTCCTGTTCCTTGGTTTTTTGCATCTCGGCCCATTGCGACTCGCCGATCATTTCACCCAGCCGCTGCTGGGTGTATGGGGAGATGGGCTCAACGGCGTGCAGAATGATGATCTCAGCGTTGAACCGATGGGCGATTGCCGCGGCGTAGGCGAATACATGGCGGGCGTTATCGGACAGATCGGTGGCATAGAGAATCTTTTTGATGCTGGGAATCATAGCCACTCCTTTTAGATGCTTAGATCGTTAACCGCGTCGGCCCCGCCGGCTCCGTTACGCTCGATCCTGAAAAAGCCGTGGGATCAACAACGCCAACCGGAACGTGGTTGCCCCTGTTCCCGTCAGGAGGCCTTGGGCTTATCCGGATCGGCCATCAGCATGTCGGTGACTCCCCGGAAATAGGGAAGTCGGTGCCTTATTTTCCCGAAAAAGAGGCGGGCAGCGATGTAGAGAACAACAAAGGTTGGAAAATAGCCCACATCATACCCAAAAAGGGGAAGGGGGATTTCAAAAGCGGAAAAGTGATGCTGCAGCCAGGCCAAGGCAAAAAAACAGGGCCAGAGCGAGGCGGCCGAAAGGCCGAATTTGTTGAAGAAGGACCGGCCGAAAGCCTCGTTGGCCTCTTTGTTACAGGCTTGGTAGCTTTTCTGATCCCCCGCTTCCAGCGCTTTCTGGGAGAGATCACCCATTTTGGAAAGGTGGTCGTCGATTTTTTGAAGGTGCGGCCGATTGACCCGGTAAACCAGAGAGATGGTGAACTCGCCGATGACCACCGTGAGGAAGGCCAAAAGGAAAGTCCCGATATAATAATTTAAAATGGCATCGCCGGTGATCATGTAAAAGCTGGCGATTACTGAATCGGCGGTTTGCAGTAACTTCATGAGTCCTACCCGTGATGCAGCAGCGTAGGTGCGCGGGTCGTAAAAAGTGAATTTCGCCCAGGCCCTGGCGGCCCGGGCGAAAGCGTGCCCATTAGGGTATCCAGGTTATGCCGAAGAAAGCACGGGTCACATAGCGCAGCCCGACATAGAAAGCGAGCACGGCAAAGAGCCGCTTCAGCCAGATGTCGGGAATGTATTTCTGGGTCCGCGGTCCGACCATGGACCCCACGAAAATACCGATGAGCTGGACTCCGATCAGCCCCCAGTCCATACCGGCCTTGGCGATGGCGATGTAACCGGTGATGCTGGTGAGCATGCTGACAAACACCGCCATGGCGGACGTTCCGGCCACCACGTACATGGGTGCACCCACGAGGCTGGTCAGATAGGGAACGTACAGAAAACCGCCGCCGACACCGATAAACGATGAGATGGCAGCAATCACCAAGCCGCCCACAAAGGCCCAGATGGGGCTGAAAGAAAATTCGATGCCGAAAAAGGTAAAAACACCCTTGGTGAGGGTGAAACTCTTGATGGCAATGCCCTGATTGGTCAGTTCTTTCTTCTCTTTAACGCTCTTTTCAAAGGCTTGTGCCGCCTGCTTGGCCGCCTTTTTACTCTGCTGGCCTTTGGAGGTGGTTTCCCAGATCAAAACAAAGCCCACCACCAGGACGAATAGACCGAACCAGCCCTGATATTGCCTGAAGGAGATCTTACCTCCGGTCAGCCACGGGATCAAGATGGCGCCGATGATGGAACCCAGCGCCAGGGCGATGCCCAGGGGCCAGGCCAGGCGTTTGGCCTTGAGGTAATTGATCGTGCTGATCAGGGAAGAGAGGCCCACCAGGAACTGGTTTGAGGTCCGGATGCTGTCGGTCAGGGTCTTGTTCAGGGCGGGATTGGTTTGCCTGAAGGTGCCGGCATAAGGCCCCAGCCCGTAAATCGTCATGTGGCCCACACCGGCCATGATACCGCCGAAGGCGCCCACTGTGGAGAAGATCCACCCCACCCACACTGCCCACAGGATGGCGAGAATATAGTTCACCTGAGGTGCGCCCGGTATTCCGGCGAAGCCTCTTGGGGCATTGATGTCGATCTGGCCGCTGCCGGTGCCGGCCGGTGTCGACGCCACGCCCTGTCCCAGCTTGCCCGGGAGGCCCAGGGTGTCTCCGACCAGTCTTGGCGCTTCCGCCGCCGTCTCCGCGGGTGCGGGTGCCGTCTGGGCGCTGCTGTAAGGCGTCGTCAGCAGCGGCCAGACGATAAACCCGAAAGCCACCATCATACAGACATACCATCTCCATTTGCTGTTCATTGCTAACCTCCGTTTAAGATTGGTTGACACAACCCCCTCGTCGATCGGCACCTGCCGAGAACCCTTGATCCATCAGCGCGTCGTCGCCTTTTTTTCGACCTCCACGGTGTGGATCAGCTCTATAAGCCTCTCAAAGCTGCTGTTTTTTTCGATGACGGCCAGCACGCTATCGCCAAAGGAGCGACGGACGGCAGCCAGGTCGCCGGTCTCTGCCAGCAGGACGATCCTGGAACCGCTGATGCCTGCTTTTTTGAAGAGTTCCAGCGTCGCGCGGGCCTTTTCCCCATATTTGCCGGCACTGGCAATGGCGAGGCTTGGCACGTTGGCTCCCAGCCATGCCAGGGCTTCCTGTGGCATGGCCAAGGCCTCCGCGATATGCCCTTCACGGCTCAGCACCCGCTTTGCCAGCTGACAAGAATCCCTGTCTTCGTCAACCAGAAGAAGAGAAGCCATGGTTCCGCTTCCTCCTGTTCGGCGGCCTTTAAAAGGCCAAGGGTGATTCAAAATGCGTGCCCACCGGAGCTTTCAAAGTAATATACTGAATTAAAGAGGAATTTTTAGTGTCCCCAAAAAACCGCTAACGGGTGACGGATGCGCAAAAATCCACCGCTGAGCGCCATCGATGGTTGCGGGGAAAAGCGGGATGGGTGACGGGCGGTGAAAAATGACAAGCTGTTTAAGGCGGTTGCGGCGATATTTCGCAATTCAGCCCGCGTTGAAACCACGCCCCGAAGCAGTCACTGAGCGGAAAAAATAGGCGGTTTCCAACGCCATCCAAAACGGTCAAAAGTGCAAAAAAAATAATGCACCTTGCTGCGACGAGCCCGCTTTGTCCGTTTCGGCACGGGAATATCGAGACCGTAAAAACCGGTGGACCCTGCCAGGACCGGCCGCAAGGCCGTCCATCCCCACTGCGTTAATGGTTGACAGTCTCGTAAAAAGTCAATTTTGAGCGCCATTGAGGGTTTCGGGGGGGAAGAAGCGATTCTGGGGAAGGCGTTAAAAATTACAAGCTGTTTGAGGAGCTTGCGACGAGTTCTTCCAATTTAGCCGCCACCAAAATCGCGCCCCGAAACCCTCACGAAGCGAGAAATTCGGCTTTTTACATGGCCATCAATGGTTGATAAACTCGTAAAAAGCTTTTCCAGGCCCTGCATGGCCATATATCCGAAAGGAACTTTATGTAATATTAAACAGCGTCTGAATTAAATAAATTGCAAAAATTACAGTTTG
>JAWOIA010000002.1:0-20813 GCA_046484885.1 Desulfosarcina sp.
CGCATATCAGCACCATCGCCATGCCTCGAATCAGCATCTGTCCTTTTTTCATTGCTCTCTCCTTGCTTGAAAGGGTTCACTCGATATCACTAGCGCTCCTCCAAAACCAACCGTCTGATGCAGCACCACCTCCTTTTTTGAGATTGAGTCGTGTCAATCCATCTAAAATGAAAAAAACCTGTTTCGCCTTAAACCTGCCGATCTTGCCGCATGGCTGGTGTCAGGAGCCGGCGGCATCGCATGACCGACTATAACGGAGCGACATCTTGCGTGACCGTCTCGTTAAAAATTACTCCGGGGGTATGTTTCAAGAAACGAATGCCTGTTTTGTGTGCCGCATAACCGTCTTGATTCATTCGCAACCCTTTTCGACGAGAGTCAAAAGCGAGGATGGGTCGGTACGCCGAATCGTTCCCGAATGGGCGGTGGAGATCGCCCCATTCAATGCAGACTAATAATATACTACTGGAATTTTGAATGTGTTAGTCCATAACACCAGGCATTGAATTAATCAAGGCGTAAATCTGATGAAATCGTAAAAAGCCTTTCAGGCCACCTAAAGCCACTAATCCGAAAGGAAGGTTGGGCAGGCAACCCGGCACTGGTTTAAAAAATACAAATCGTTGCCGTTGTGGTTGACAAAAAAAACCGACTTGACAGCAATCGGGTAACAATTTAACATATGCGCAAATAATGATTTGTATGGAGTTCACCACATGGACAGAAAAAAAAAGCTGATACCCGATACCCTGGATACCGGATTGTGCAACGTGGTCCACCCCATGACGGTGCGCCATGTCCAAAAACAGATGCCGAGCGAGCAACTGTCGAGCAGTCTGGCCGATTTTTTTAAACTATTCTCCGACAAAACCCGCGTCGGTATTCTGTGGGCTTTGAGCATTTCGGAGATGTGTGTGTGCGACTTGAGCATGCTTTTGACAATGAAGCAACCCGCCATATCACAACAGTTGAAAACCTTGCGGCAGATGCGCATCGTTCGCGGACGGCGGGAAGGCAAAGTGATCTATTACAGCCTGGATGACGACCACATTCGCACCGTACTCAGTTTAGGTAGGGAGCACCTCCTCGAACAGGATGCGGGGCAGGGAGGGATGCGTTGAGAAGCCTGTTTAGCATTGAAAATATCGATTGTCCCGTCTGTGCCGTGAAAATTGAAGCGGCCTTGAAAAAACTGCCCGGTGTGGCGTTTGCCGCAATTGATTTTACCAATCAGCGCCTGCACTTAGAGGCCGATGACCTGGTGTCCGTGCGGGCGGAAATCAGACGCATCCAACCCGGTGTCACCCTGACTTCCGTGGATCTTTCCGTCCCGCCCGCCAGCGACAAGCAAAGCGCTTTTAAGTTTAATCGGGAGGTGGCGATCTTAGTCGCTGCGCTGCTGCTCTTCGGACTCGATTGGGCCTTGAAAAGCCGGCTGCAGGCTTACGGGGTGATAGGACTGCATCAGGCCGCGGCCATGGCCGCCTACCTGCTTGCGGGTGCCAATGTGTACCGGGGGGCGTTCAGGACCATTCGTCGGGGCGCCCTGTTTGATGAAAACGTTCTCATGGTAATTGCCACGGTGGGCGCCATTGCCATTGATGCCGTTTCCGAGGCCGTGGCGGTGATGATTTTTTTCAAAACCGGTGAATTGCTGCAGAATATGGCTGTAGACCGCTCACGTCGCTCCATTCGCGCGCTGCTGGCATCCCGGCCGGACAAGGCCACCCTGCAGACGGCCGGCGGCCTTCGCGAAGTCAAAGCCGATCAGGTTCGCGTTGGGGACACCCTTCTGGTCCGGCCCGGCGAAAAAGTGCCCCTCGACGGCAAGGTCCTGTCGGGCGAGTCGAACCTGGACACGGCTGCTTTGACCGGCGAACCGCTGCCGGTTCGGGCACGCCAGGGTGATGCGGTCATGGCGGGCATGATCAACCTGAGTGCGGCGCTTGTGATGCAGGTCACCCGGCCCTTTAACGAATCCTCCATCGCAAAGGTGCTCACGCTCGTCGAATCGGCTGCCGCCCGCAAGGCGACCACGGAAAAATTCATTACCACCATTGCCCGCTGGTACACGCCGGTTGTCGTCATCATAGCGGCCGGCGTGGCCGTGATCCCTCCGCTGCTTTGGGCCGATGCGCAATTGGCGCAATGGCTCTACCGCGCGCTGGTATTGCTCGTGATCTCATGCCCCTGCGCCCTGGTGATCAGCATCCCCCTGGGATATTTCGGTGGTATCGGCCGTGCCTCCAGAAGCGGCATCCTGGTGAAAGGATCCAACTTTCTGGATGCGCTGGCCAACCTGAATACCGTCGTTTTCGACAAGACCGGCACCCTCACTCGGGGACGCTTTGCGCTTGAGGAGGTGGTCGCCAAAAACGGTTACCATCCATCGGCACTGCTGGAATATGCCGCCCTGGCCGAGATGCACTCCAACCACCCCATCGCCAAATCGATTCTTGAAAAAATTACCCACGATGGGTTGACCCTGGACGACTCGGCCGTGAGCGGGCATGTCGACCTGCCCGGCCGGGGCGTTCAAGCGACCGTTCATGGCCGCCGCGTCCTTGTGGGCAACGATGCCCTGCTGCATCAGCACCGCGTCGCCCACGATGAATGCGAGTTGGAAGGTACCGCCATGCACGTGGTCATCGACGGCCAATACGCGGGCTATCTTCTTCTGGGTGACACCCTCAAGCCGGACGCGGCCGCGGCGGTTGCAGGGTTGAAGAAAGTCGGGGTGGCGCAGATCATCATGCTCACGGGAGACAACCCCTGCGCAGCCGCAGCGGTGGCCGGACGCCTGGGTCTGGATGCTTTTCACGCAGCGCTTATGCCGGAAGACAAAGTGCGCATCGTGGAACAGATTATGGCCCGGACTCCCGGCGGCGGCAAACTCGCGTTCGTGGGCGACGGCATCAATGACGCGCCGGTCATCGCCCGGGCGGATGTGGGGATAGCCATGGGCGCACTGGGTTCGGATGCGGCCATTGAAACCGCCGACGTCGTGCTTATGACCGATTCACCCCTGAAAGTAGTCGAGGCGGTGCACATCGCCCGCCAAACCCGCGCCATCGTTTGGCAGAACATCGTCATGGCCCTTTCGATCAAGGGGCTGTTCGTGGTGCTGGGCACCATGGGCGTGGCCTCGATGTGGGAGGCGGTGTTCGCAGACATGGGCGTGGCCCTGGCCGCCGTGGTCAACGCCACACGTGCGTTGAAATCCCCAGGCGCGCTCAAATTGGAAACCCTTCCGGATTGACGCTTGAGCAAGCCCGACCATCGCTCGATCTTGGTACCGGCTGGGCCGTTTTTTTTCACGATGATCTCAATTTTTTCCCAGCAGCGGCGATAGACGAATATGAACCCTATTTTTCGGGAGGTCGGTCAATGTGGAAACAGATTAAAAAATACATCACGATCGGTTTGGCTGTCGCCGCAGGATACTATGTCCTCAGCCATCATTTCATTTATTATGAGCGCTCCATCTCCCTGCTGCCTAAAGATGAGTTGACCCTCAGGTATACCTTTTACAGCCTGGAAAACAAACGTCCCGAAACCATTTTGAAAGTCGATGAACTGCGCTGGGCCGGTGTCGGCGATGTCATGGTCGAAAAAGGGGTCGTTTCCGAGAGTGTGCTCAGGGCGCTGCTGGAAAAGGCGGAGCGGGCATCCAGAAACTAAGTGGTCGCGGGCACAAATACAGCGGCATTCGATGGCCGATGCATCCTGTCCCGGCCGGGCAAACTCATCCCATGGGGAGCATGTTGTCCGCCAAACGGCTGGATGACTTTTTAAGGTTGACGCTGAGCAAGGTGGCCAGACCTTTCAGAATGTTGATGCCGGTTGTGACGTCATGCTTCAAAATATCCTCAAAAGCCGAACGTGGAAAGACCGCCAACCTGACCGTGGAGCGTGCAACCACCGTCGATGATCGTGGACAGTTGTTGATGATGGACATCTCTCCGATCGAGCGACCCCGTCTCAGGGTCGCCCTAACGGTGCTGCTGGTCGGACCGGTCTTTTTGGTCACATCCAGTTCACCGCTCTCGACGAAGCAGGCAAAATCGGCCTTGTCCCACTCCTTGAACAGCACTGTTCCAGGATCCAGACGCTTGAACGCCATCCGCGTGGCCACCTCAACGACCTGATCTCTCTCTAAAAACTGAAACAGCGGCAGATCAATAACAAAATTGATCAGGTCCTGTTGGGCCTCCGAGCGCTCCGGCACCGATTGTTTTTCCGGCATAGCCTGCTTCCTTTGCTGGCTTTGGTCTTGCCCCGGCTTGACATCAGACAGCGGTTGTGGGGGTTGCTGACTCCGGCGATGGGATCTAAGCGCCTCGGAAAAAAATATTTCCACATCTTGCTTGTCGGCCCGTCAGCGGCGTTACATCCGCCGCCACATATCCTGATATGCGCCGACGGATGTGCCTTGGTGCCGAACCAAAATCCGGCGCCATATTGTGGAATTATTTCTTACCGCGACCCTAAGAACAGCCACAACGATCTTGGATACCTTCTCTATCGGCACTGGAGAGGGGGACTTTAGCGACGACAAACGGCAGGCTTGAAACGGAGCTCTCAGTGTTTGCCGGCAAAAAAGCAGGCGGCGAAATGCTCCGGGGCAACGGCCGTCAGTTCCGGTTCCTCGCTGCGGCAGACCGCTTCGGCATAAAGGCAGCGGGTGTGGAAACGGCATCCGGAAGGGGGGTTGATGGGGGAGGGGACGTCGCCCGCCAATACAATGCGTCGTTTTTTGTGCGTGGGGTCCGGTACGGGTGCGGCCGAGAGCAGGGCCTGGGTATAAGGGTGCATGGGGGTGTCGTAAAGGGCGGCTGCACTGGCGACCTCGACCAGTTTGCCCAGGTACATCACCGCCACGCGGTCACTGATGTGTTGGACGACATTCAAATCGTGGGAGATGAACAGATAGGTCAGCCCGAAGGATGCCTGCAGCTCCTCGAGCAAATTGATCACCTGGGCCTGAATGGAAACATCCAGCGCCGATACCGCTTCGTCGCAGATAATGAGTTTTGGGTTCAATGCCAGTGCGCGGGCGACACCGATCCGCTGACGCTGGCCCCCTGAAAATTGGTGGGGGTAGCGGCGCATATGTTCTTTTCTCAGCCCGACCACCTCCAACAGCTCCAGAACGCGCGCTTCTCTGGCAAGCCGGCTTCTCATGCCGTGGACATAAAGGGGCTCACCGATGATATGGGCGACGTTCTTGCGGGGATTGAGCGAGGAGAAGGGGTCCTGAAAGACGATCTGCATTTCTCTGCGCAGGGTGCGCATGCTCTGGGGGCCATGGCTCAGGATGTTGGCGCCTTCGAAGAGAACCTCACCGCTGGTGGGTTCCTCCAGGCGCAGGATCAGTCGGCCCAGGGTCGATTTGCCGCACCCGGACTCACCTACCAGGCCCAGGGTTTCCCCTGGAAGAATGCTCAGGCTGACGCCGTCAACGGCCTTGACGGCGGCGACTTGACGCAGAAAAAGACCCCCCCGAATGGGGAAGTGCTTGACGACCATTCTCAGTTCCAGAATCGGTCCTTTGGTCCCGGTGGCGTGTGTGTCAGGCATACTTGTAACACCGAACCCGATGACCCTGACCCAATTCGATCATGGGCGGGGGCTCCTGCTCACACGTGTGCCACTTTTCCGAGCAGCGCTCGTGAAACAGGCACCCCTGGGGCAGATTGAAGAGCGATGGCACCGAACCTGGGATCGTGCTGAGTTTTCTTTGCTGCTTGCCCCGGCCGACTATGGGAATGGAGCGCATCAGGCCGATGGTGTAAGGATGGCGGGGCGTTGCAAAAAGGGTTTTCACATCAGCCTCCTCCATCACTTTGCCGGTGTACATGACCGCGACTGTCTGGGCCATCTCCGCAATGACCCCCAGATCGTGGGTGATGAAAAGAATGGAAGCGCCGGTCTCACGCTTCAGGCTGTTCATCAGCTCCAGAATCTGGGCCTGAATCGTGACATCCAGGGCGGTGGTCGGCTCATCGGCAATCATCAGCCTGGGGTGGCAGGCCAAGGCCATGGCGATCATCACGCGCTGACGCATGCCGCCACTCATCTGGTGCGGGTATTCCCTGATGCGAGCGGTTGGTGCGGGGATTTTAACCAGTCGAAAGGATTCAATCACCCGTTCCTGGATCTCTTTTTCGGGCAGATTTTTATGCAGGCGGATAACCTCGGCAACCTGTTCGCCGACGGTAAAGACCGGGTTGAGTGAAGTCATGGGCTCCTGGAAAATCATGGAGATTTTACTGCCCCGGATCCGCCGCATGCGCGACTCGGCTGCCTTGAGCAGGTCTTGACCCTCGAAACGGATCGCTCCTCCGGCGATAAATCCCGGCGGCATGGGGATCAGGCCCATGATGGTGGCAGCGGTCACGCTTTTGCCGCACCCGGACTCGCCCACCAGACCCAGGGTTTCCCCCTGCCGGATGGTCAGACTGACGTCGTCAACGGCTTTGAGCACATCCCCCCGGACCTGAAAGTAGGTCTTGAGGTTCTGAATGCTTAAAAGAGGGTCGGTATGCATGGGCTCAATCCCTCAGCCTGGGATCCAGGGCGTCTCTGAGTCCATCGCCGAGAAGATTGAAACCCAGCACAGCGAGCAGAATGGCAATTCCCGGGAAGGTCATCACCCACCAGGCCCTGAGAATCATGGCCCGCCCCTCTGCAATCATGGCCCCCCATTCGGGGGTGGGGGGCTGGGCGCCCAGGCCCAGAAAACTCAGGCCGGCCGCATCCAAAATGGCCGCCCCGAAGCCCAGGCTTGCCTGAACGATGATCGGTGCCATGCAGTTGGGGAAAATGGCGCTGAAAATAATGCGCAGGTCCCTGGCGCCGGCGGCCCTGGCCGCTGTGACATAGTCTTTTTCGTTTTCATCCATGACCGAGGCGCGAACGATGCGGGCAAAGCGGGGGATGTTGATAATGCCGATGGCCATCATGGCATTTCGCAATCCCGGGCCAAGATAGGCCACAATCACAATGGCGAGCAGGATGTGGGGAAAAGCCAGCACAATGTCCATAAAGCGCATAATCACGTTGTCCAGCCAGCCTTTTTTATACCCTGCGATGGCCCCCAAAAAGGAGCCGAACACCAGGGCGATGCCCACACTGACCACTCCCAGCGTCAATGAGATGCGGGCGCCATAAATCAGCCGCGAAAGCATGTCCCGTCCCAAATCGTCCGTTCCCAGCAGGTTTTTGGTGCTGCCGCCCGTCTGCCACACCGGGGGTTTGAGCTGGTCGTAGAGGGCATTTTCCACTGGGTCATGCGGGCTGATCAGGGGTGCCAGGATCGCAGCAAGGGTAAAAACGGTGATAATGATCAGTCCGGCCACACCGGTCTTGTTTTGGAAGAGCTTTTCGACCTGATCAAAGAAGGGGTGACGATCCTCGGGGTTGGTGATGCGGGTCCAGGTGCTGGTTTTGGTTGCGGCACGATCGGTCATAGCTTATTTCACGCTGATCCGGGGATTGATAATCGCATACAGCACATCCACAATCAAATTGACGATCACAAAGGTGGTTGCAACCAGCATGGTTCCCCCCTGGATCACCATGTAGTCGCGTTTGACAACCCCGTCAAAGAGCCATTTACCGACGCCGGGCCAGGCGAACACGGTTTCGGTCAAAATCGCCCCACCCATGAGAATACCGAACTGAAGACCAACGACAGTGATGATCGGAATGAGACTGTTGCGAAAAGCGTGCTTGAGGATGATCGACCTCTGGCTGAGCCCCTTGGCTTTGGCGGTTTTGATGTAGTCCTGGCGCAAAACCTCGAGCATGGACGACCGCGTCATTCTGGCGATGATGGCCAGAGGAATGGTGCTCAGAGCGATGGCCGGCAGAGCCAGATGCCTGATTGCGTCTTTAAGCGCCGGCCAGTTCAGCGTCAAAATGGCGTCCAGCACATAAAAGTTGGTAATGATCTCTAAATTGGTCTGGACGCCGATCCGACCAGACATGGGCAGCCACCCCAGGCCGAGGGAAAAAATGAGCATGAGCATGAGGCCCAGCCAGAAAACGGGCATACTGACGCCGATCAGCGAGGTCACCATCGAGGCATAGTCGAACCACGAGTACTGTTTGGTGGCCGAGACGATGCCGAGAACAATGCCCAAAAAGCAGCTGATAATCATGGCCACCACGGCCAGCTCGATGGTAGCCGGAAAGCGTTGATGGATCTCCCGGGCAACCTTTTCGCGGGTCCAGATGGTCTCTCCGAGGTCGAGTTGGACGACGCGCTTGAGAAACAAGCCGTACTGAACGTAAAGCGGTTCGTTCAGACCCAGGTACTCACGCATGGACTCCAGGGCCGCCGGCGTGGCCCGCTCGCCCAGTAGCAGCTCGGCCGGGTCTCCGGGGGTGATCCGCAACATCAGAAAGATAATGACCGTTACGCCCAGAAGGGTGGGGATAACGGTCAACACTCGTCGGACGATAAAAGCGAGCATGGCGCAAAGAGGTGTAATCCGGTTTGAAGTCGCCGGTCGAAAACCCGGCGACGGTTTTCCAAGGAATGGTCAGGCGAGACAGGGGTTACGGTTTCGAAATTCCAGCTTCCGATGGCCGCAGGCACCGGGAGGAAGGTGTCGATCCTTCCTCCCGGATACAACCGCATCAATCGAGCCAAACGCTTTTCAGTCTTACCGAACTGGTCGGGTGAAGCTTGAAATTTTTAACTTTTGTGCTGGCGGGCCACATGACGGTCGAATGGGCGATGGGTATCACCGGCATCTCTTCAAACATGAGTTCCTGCGCCCGTTCGTAGATTTCGGCCCGCTTGGCTTGGTCAACCGTCTGTTTTCCCTGCATCATCAGATTGTGATACTCTTCGTGGTGCCACTGGGTTCGAATGGCTTCGGAAGCCAACCCGTCAAAGAGCACCGCCAGGAAGTTGTCCGGGTCGCCGTTGTCACCGGTCCAGCCGAGCTGAAAAAGGTCCATGTCATCCGGTTGTTGCCGCTGCCGCTTGAGGTACGTGCCCCAGTCATAGCTCACGATACGGGCGCTGATTCCGATTTTGGCCAGATCGCCGATCATGGCCACGCCGACCTTGAGCCCTTCGGGGTTGTAAGGCCGGGCCACCGGCATGGACCAAAGGGTGACTTCGGCAAGGCCTTGGCCCTCGGGAAAGCCCGCTTCGGCTAAAAGTTGTTTGGCCTTTTCCAGATTGTAATCAATCTGGGGAATGTCATGCTTGTATCCCCACATGGTGGGCGGAATGCAGTTGTGGGCTACCTCACCCATGCCCTGGTAAATATTGTCCACGATGGCCTGGCGGTTGATGGCGTGGGCAACGGCTTGGCGAAGCTTGGTATTGCTTTTCCAGGGTTCTTTGGTGTGGTTGAAACCCAGATAGCCGATGTTCATGCCCGGTTGGGTGGGGACCCACAGGCTGGGGTTTTTTTTGGCCATTGGAATATCGGCCGCATTGGGGAACTGGCAGATGTGGATGTTGCCGCCGATGAGCTCCAAAAAACGGACCGAGTTTTCCGGGATCGCTCGAAAGATCACGCGATCCAGATAAGGGCCCCTCTCTTTATCCCAGTAATCCGTGAATGCTTCCAAGACGATGCGGTCATCCCTGACCCAGTTGACGAAACGGAAGGGGCCGGTGCCGACCGGATTGCGCAAAAACCCGGCGGGGTCCTTCAGAAAGGCGCTGGGGCTGATGATGTCGGCAAAATCCATGCCCAGGTTGGCGATGAACGGTGCTTCGATGCGTTTGAGTTTGAAGACGACCGTGTACTCGTCCAGCGCCTCAATGGCCTCGACCGTGTTGTCCATGTCCATGGATACCCAGTATTCAGGCGGGCGCTCCTGGTTGGGGATGTCCCAGCCGTTGCCGAAGAATTTGACATTAGGCGCTTTCATCTGCCGGCCCAGGGAAAAGACCACGGCATTGGCGTTAAAAGCTGTGCCGTCATGGAACCGAACCCCTTGACGCAGCTTGAAGGTGTAGGTTTTGCCATCCGGGCTCACCTCCCAGGAGGTGGCCAGCAGCGGTGCCAAGTCCGTAGATTCATCCTTGTACTCTACCAGTGCTTCGAAAACATTGTCACAAATCATGAACGAGTTGCCGTCGGTTTCATAGGCCGGGTCAAGCCCGACACTGTCCCCACCTCTTCCGAAAATGAGCGTTCCACCCATTTTCGGAGTCTGGGCAGTGGCGGCGGCGGCCATCAGCAGCAGGCTGATACAAAACAGGACCCCAATTTTTTTTATCATCGCTTTTTCCCTCCTCGACAAATGGTTTTGGATTGAACGCGACTGCGCAGCCAAGCGCACTCGAAATCTCAAGAGATACGAAACTGAAGGCCGGCCCCTCCTGCTTTTTGAGTCAGGTGCGGTCTCTGGCGGCCGGAACGCCCGCCCAACGAGTGGACCGATAAGGGCCGGTCGAAGCAACCCCAACGAAACGGAAAAGGATTGGAATCCAGAAAAGAAATTGCGCTTATGAGCCAGCCTATGGCAAAAGGGGCCTGAATTGTCAATAAAAAAATGCCCCCCATCCCAGGCTTCGGGGCCGATGCATCGGCGCTGGGAGTCGATCGGGCCCCCTGGGAAGCGCCGCTTGTCCAGCCAGGAGTGGGCCGCGGCCAACGCGGTGCCGGACGGGTGGGATGCCTTTTTGGTGGCCCATTCGAGGCCTGGGGGTGGGGCTGGCGCCCATCGTTCACCCGGTTAAAGGAGCAGGACCCATGCTATCCCTATCAATCCCCGGTTTTGGACCGCTGACCCTTGAACAGGCGGTGCTGGACTACAACGGCACCCTGGCCGTGGACGGCCTGCTGCTGCCCGGGGTCCGGAATGCCCTCAATCGGCTTTCCGAACAACTGGCCATCCATGTGGTTACCGCCGACACCTTTGGCAAGGCGGCCCAAGGCCTTGCAGGCGTTCACTGTCGCTTGACCGTTCTGGAAGGCGCACAGCAGGACCAGGCCAAAGTCGATTTTGTCAACCGGCTGGGGGCCGAGCGAACCGTCAGCATCGGCAACGGCCGCAACGATGCATGCATGCTGGCGGCATCGGCCCTGGGTATCGCCGTCATTCTGGGCGAAGGGGCTGCGGTTGCGAGCATCAATGCGGCGGACATCGTCTGTACGGACGTCGTTTCAGCGTTGGAATTGCTCAACCACCCCTTGCGGCTGACAGCCACGCTGCGGTTCTGAGCGGGGTGGCTTGCCATGGGCCCGGCCGGGCGGCTGCGGCGGATGTGCGCCTTGACCACCGGGGTTGATGCGACAGTGCAGCCTTGGTTCCTCAGCCGCCGATGGCCTGCATGGGGTCTTTGACGGCAGCGGCGCCATCGTGGCAGAGGCGGTGGGTGGCGGCTTTGCGGGCCACGGCGGCACGAAACAGGTCAGCCAGCTGATCGTCGGACCCCCCGCTTCGCAACAGACCCTTGAGGGGTTCATGGTGATCGGAGAGGAGGCAGGCGCGCAATTTTCCGTCGGCGGTCAGCCGCAGGCGATTGCAGCGGTTGCAAAAGTGGTGACTCAAGGCGCTGATGAATCCAACTTCTCCCTGGGCGTTGGCCAGGCGGAAGCGTCTAGCCGGCCCGTCATTCTGGCCGCTGTTCACCGCATTCAACGGGCCGATCGCAGCCACACGCGCCTGGATCTCCGGCGTCAGGATCTGATCCTGCATGCGGGTCCGGCTGTTGCCGATGGGCATGTATTCGATAAATCGAATGTGGAAGGGATAATCCAGTGAAAGCCTGCCGAAGGCCAGGATTTCATCGTCGTTGATGCCCCGCATGGCTACGACATTGATTTTGATCGGGTTGAAACCGATCGCTCGCGCCCGCTCGATTCCCGCCCATACTTGTTCGAAATGGTCATAGCCGGTGATACGGGTGTACTTCTCACGCTGCAGCGAGTCCAGGCTGATGTTGATGCGGCGGATACCGGCATCGAAGATGCGCTGGGCATTGGATGCCAGAAGCACTCCGTTGGTCGTCAGTGAGACATCTTCCAACTCCCTGATCTCCGTCAGCTGGTGCAGCAACCCCACCACCCCTTTTCGAACCAGGGGCTCGCCACCGGTGATGCGAACCTTGCGGATACCGAGACCAATGCCGATGCCGACCAGACGCAGGATTTCCTCATAACTGAGAATATCGGTGTGGTCGAGTTTGGGGATGCGGCCTTCCGGTACGCAATACAGGCACCGCAGGTTGCAGCGGTCGGTGACGGATACCCGAAGGTAGTTCAAGTGGCGCTGTTCGCGGTCCACCAGCTGGCCGGCAACGGGGATGCCGGGATGCCTGCTCCTTTTTGCTGTCATTTTCAACGCCCTCAGCCACGGTCGGAGGTGATCTGCAGAGCGGCCTCAGGCCGGATGGCTCAAAATCGCCTCGATCAAGCCGGGTATCGTGTAGGTGGCTGCTTCGATGGTTACCGCAAAACCCAGATCCCGGGCGGTTTGTGAGGTAATGGGGCCGATGCTGGCCACGCTGACGCCCCGCATCAGTTCGCCCATACGCTCGGCCGGCAGCAGCCGGTGAAAGTTGGTCACCGTGGATGAGCTGGTGAAGGTGACCATGTCGACGGTTCCGGCGCTCAAGCTGGCAATCAGTTCGGAGGCCTCATTGGCTGCCTGCCGGGTTTCGTAGACCGTCACCGCATGGACCGTGGCGCCCATGCGGGCCAACTCCTCGGGAAGGACACTGCGCGCCGTTTTGGCCCTGGGCAGCAGCACCTCAACGCCCTTTAGCGGTGTGGTGCTGAACGCCGCCACCACCGATTCGGCACGGTAGCTTTGCGGAATAATGTCGCATGTCAAACCCCAGGTTAGGAGGCGCTGTGCGGTGGCCGGCCCGATGGCGGCGGTACGAAGGCGACCGAGTTTTCGCACATCCAGTCCTTTTTCAAAGAGGCGTCGGAAGAACCCATCGACGCCGTTGACGCTGGTAAAGACAATCCAGTCAAAGCGCTCAAGGGTGTCGATGGCGTGGTCCAGCGGCGCCCAGTCGGCCGGCGGCATCACCTGAATGGTGGGGCACTGGATGCATTCGGCGCCGTATTCCGTGAGCTGGTGGACCAGGTCGCTGGCCTGCTCCCGGGCCCGCGTGACCACGATGCGCCGGCCCAGCAAGGGGCGTTTTTCATACCACTGCATGCTCTCGCGCAGACTGACCACGCTGCCGACGATAATGACGGCCGGCGGCTTGATACCGGCGTGATGGGTCTGCGCGACGATGGTGCCCAGGGCACCGGTCACGGTTTTCTGTCTGGGTGTGGTTCCCCAGCGGATCACCGCAACCGGGGTGTCCGCTGATCGGCCGTTGGCCACTAGATTGGCAACGATGGTCGGCAGGTTTTTTACCCCCATAAAAAAAACCAGGGTGCCGATACCGGTCGCCAAGGCCTTCCAGTCGATGCTCGAGTCGGGCTTGGTGGGGTCCTCGTGGCCGGTTACAAAGGCCACGTCCGAGGTGTGGCTGCGGTGGGTCAGGGGGATGCCGGCATAGGCCGCGGCGCCGATGGCGGCGGTAACGCCCGGTACGACCTCGAAAGGAATGCCCGCGGCGACGAGCACTTCGACTTCTTCACCGCCCCGGCCGAAAATAAAGGGGTCGCCCCCCTTGAGGCGGGCCACCACTTTGCCCGCCTGGGCCATTTCCACGATCAGGCGGTTGATGTCCGCCTGGGGCAGGGTGTGGTCGCCGCCTTGTTTGCCTACGTAGAGCATTTCCGCGCCCGTTCTGGCGTGATCGAGCAGGGCCGGGGAGGCCAGGTAGTCGTAGATCACCACGTCCGCCGCGGCGATGCAGCGAACGCCTTTAATGGTGATCAGGCCGGGGTCGCCGGGACCGGCGCCGACCAGGAACACTTTGCCGCTGGCTTGATTGTCAGGCATCTGCGTTCAATCTTTCCAGGATTGCTTTGGCGCCCATACCGAGAAGCGTCTCGGCCAGTTCCACGCCGATTGGTTCGCTCCGGGTGGCAGGGCCGGTTTGTGACCGTCTGACGCGATAGGAGCCGTCCACGTCGCACACCAGACCGGTCAGGGTGAACCCTCGATCGTCAATTTTGCCATGGCCGGCAATCGGAACCTGGCAACCCCCTTCGAGGCGGTTCAAAAAGGCCCGTTCGCCCATCACCGCCTGTCGGGTCGGCCCGTGGTCCAGAGCCGCGACCAGGGGCGAAAGCCGTGGGTCATTTTCTCGGATTTCGATGCACAGAGCGCCTTGTCCCACGGCGGGCAGCATGACCGCCTCGTCCAGGACCTGGGTGATCCGCTCTCTCAGCCCCAGGCGGTAGACCCCGGCGGCAGCCAGCACGATGGCATCCAGGGACTCCTTGTCGAGCTTTTTCAGACGGGTGTCGAGGTTTCCGCGCAACGGCACAATGGCGATATCGGGTCGCACATGCAGCAACTGAGCGGCGCGGCGAAGGCTGCTGGTACCCACGCGGGCCCCCTGCTTCAACCGCTCCAACGGCAGTCCCGCGCGGGTGATCAGAACGTCTCGGGGCTCTTCGCGCTCAGGGACCGCCCCAATGCACAGCCCCTGCGGCATATCGGCGGGCATATCCTTCATGCTGTGCACCGCCAGATCGATTCGCCCTTCCAGCAGGGCCGTCTCGATCTCCTTGACGAAAAGGCCCTTGCCGCCCACTTTGGCAAGGGGAACGTCGAGGATCTTGTCTCCCCGGGTCTTGATGGCGATCAGTTCGATTGTGAGACCGGGATGGCGACGACCGATGGCCCCTTTGACCCAGTTTGCCTGCCACAGGGCCAGGCGGCTGCTGCGGGTGCCGATGGTGATGCTGCCGCGGGGCATCAGTGGCCGCATCCGGCGCAGCTGGAGGTACTGCAACCGGCGCAGGAAGCCGAACCGGCAGATTTGCCCACGGTCTGGCCGCCGCTGCCTTTGCTGATGAAACCGCAGGTGGACATGAGGCGGCAAACCCCCTGGTTCCGACAGGCGGGGCAGTGTCGCGGTTCGTCGCCGCCCAGCACCAGGTATTCGAAATCGTGGCCGCAGTCGTTGCAGTGGTACTCGTAAATGGGCATGGAACCGTCACTCCTTGTCTAGTGCCCATCCACAAACGGTTATTTCGCCCGATATCTTTGTTATGCTCAAAATTTTATCCTCGGAATATCAACTATATGCCTGTGGTAAAATTTTTCGCATGCCTTGATCTCGACCAAAATTCCTCGTTTCTGGATGGGCACTTGTCTATTATATGGCAGATGCCGTCCCGCTTATTTGAGACAGGTTGACAATAAGCACGAAAGCGCCCCAGACAACGGCTCGAGCCGGTTGGAGGCAACTTTCTGCCCCGCAGCGCCTTTCAGGATGCTTTGGCCGCCAGCATGCGCTCCCGAGTGTCGTCGATCTCCCGAGTGCTGTCATGCCCCAAGACGGCAGCCGTTTCGAACGCCGCCAGTGCTTGGTCCAGTTTACCCTGGTGCAGGTAGACATCTCCCAGGCGGTGGCTGAAAAGGCCGTTGTGGGGCGAGAGTTGGACGCTTTGCCGGCACAGCACGGCCGCAACATCCAGGCTTTCCCCCCGTTGCGTGTAGAGCCGGCCCAGATTCGAAAGGGATTCGGCGTCGGCGGGGTTGATTTTGACCGCGCGTTTGAAAGCCTGGGCCGCTTCCTTGGTCAGGCCCAGCTGGTCCAGGCAGGCCCCAAGGTTGACGAATGCGGCACCCGAGCGCCGCTTGATCCGGGCGGCGGCCTCAAAAAAAGGGCGGGCTTTGTCGGCGGCGCCGATCTGCATGTAGGCCAGGCCGATGTGAAAGACCACCTCGAAGAGGTTGGGTTCGCGGGCGTCGGCCCGCAGGAAACAGTCCAGGGCCTGCTCGGTTTGCTTCTGGAGCAGGAGAATATAGCCCTTGTTGTAGGTGGCCATCCCCTCCTGCGGGGCCAGCCAGATGGCGTTCTCAAATGCGCTCAGGGCCTCGTCATAAGCCTGCAATACGCCATAGCACACCCCCAGGCTGTTGTGCAGATTGGCATCGGTGGGATCGAGCAGCAACCCTCGTTTGAACTCAGCGATGGCGCCGGTGATGTCCCCGGCTTGGTAAAGGCGATCACCGCTGATATTGAGGCTGACCGCATCGAAGCCGGCAATACTGCCGGCCTCCAGAAACCCGGCATGGTCCAGGGCTTTTTCAGCGTTGGCCACCGTTTGGCTGCGGGTGAAGTTGATGCTCGGGTAAACTGCGATGCCGATGGTGACAACATGGCGGCCCTGGGGATAAGCCTGGAGCAGATCCCGGGCCAGCAGCGTCCCGGCGGCGGCGTTCAGGTGGCCAAAGACACAGGCGCAACGATCGGTCCCGATCCGGGCCCACTTTCCACCATGCAACCTGCAGAGGGTGGCTATGGGGACGACCCAATGCTCTGAAATGTCGGCCTCGGCCGCTTCCTGGGCGTGAGTGCCGGCCTCCCATGCCACTTGGACCGCCAGGGCACACAATGCGGGTGCGGTGGCCATGTCGGTATCGATGGCCGCAATCAGCCCCGGGCGGTCCAACATCTCCGCAAAGTGAGCCTCAAGGGGTATGTCCCCGGCGCGTGGAGCGGGAGGGAAGCGCGTTGCCGCAGCACCCGCATGGGGCAAGCCATCGGAATGGGAAAAGAGGAAATCTTGGGTTACATCTCGATTTTTGAACAGCTCCGGCGGGTCACTAGTCATCGATTCACCGTTTCGGGGTCCCATTGGTCAGCATGTCCGTGAAGGCAGTTTCGATTATCTCCAGCTCCGCTTCCTGCAGGGTCCGGGGGTCCATGACGAACCGCTCGTTTTCGATCCTGCCGATTATCGGCGGCTCGTTCCCGCGCATCCATACTTCGATGGCCTGGGTGGACATCCCGTCTATGCTCACGCCCAGGCATCGGCTGGGCAGGTCCAGCAGGGGCAGGGAACCACCGCCGGCCTTGGAAGCACAATCCAACAATACCGCTTTTAGCCGATGGCCGCCGGCCAGCTCAAGGCGCGAGCGCAATTCCGCGGCCCGCGCCTGGATAACCGTCAGTGGCAGGGTCAGCATGCGCAAGGTCGGAATCCGCTGTACCGCCTGATGCTCGTCGCGGTAGAGCTGCAAGGTGGCTTCCAGGGCGGCCAGGGTCATTTTGTCGATGCGCAGGGCGCGGGTCAGCGGGTTGGCCCGGATCCGATCGATGTGGTCTTTGCCTCCCAGAATGATGCCCGCCTGGGGGCCGCCCAGCAGTTTGTCGCCACTGAAGGTGACAACGTCCACGCCGGCGAGGAGCGATTCTTGAACGGTGGGCTCTTTGATCAGGCCGTATTTTGAAAAATCAACCAGGGTGCCGCTGCCCAGATCCTCCATGACCGGCAGGCCGTGCCGCCGACCGATGGACACCAGATCGGGCAGAGCCACCGCAGCCGTGAATCCCACGATTCGGTAGTTGCTGGTGTGGGCCTTGAGCAGCAGACCGGTCTGATCACCGATCGCGTTTTCGTAATCCCGGGGGTGGGTCCGGTTGGTGGTTCCCACCTCTTTCAAAATTGCGCCGCTTTTGGCCATGACGTCCGGTATGCGGAAGGCTCCGCCGATTTCAACCAGTTCGCCGCGCGATACGATCACTTCACGGCCGTGGGCCAGGGTGTCCAGGCAGAGCAGCACCGCGGCGGCATTGTTGTTCACGACCATGGCGGCCTGGGCGCCGCTTAACTCGCACAGGATGCCTTCCACGGCGCTGTAGCGCGAACCGCGTCTTCCGCTCTCCAGGTCGAATTCCAGGTTGGAATAGCAACTGGAAATGGTCTGCACGTGTTCGGTCACGCCTGGGGCGAGCAGTGAACGGCCCAGGTTGGTGTGAATCACGACGCCGGTGGCGTTGACGATGCGCTTGAGCTTCAAGGCCATGACCCGGGCCGCGACCTGCCGGACTTCCACCACCAGGGCTGCCGGGGAGAAAGCGTTGCTGTCGGGCGGGGTGTCCGATTGCATAATCCGGGTCCGCCAGGCATCGATGGCGGCCCGGATGGCGGGAACCAGGACGGACTTGGGAATGGCATCAAAGTGCCCGCCGCCGGCTCCATATTCGAGAATCCGGTCTACGCCGGGGAGCTGTTTCAACTGCGCCTGTTTGTCAGGGTCCATGAAATCGGCTTTCATCGGGGAGCGGGTTGGTGGTCCAATCAGGTCGGTTCCATGGCCGGCTGGAAGACGTTTCCCGGGATCCGACCCACCAGTTCGCACAACTGGGTCGTGGATAGGCCCAGGCGTGCCAGTTGAGCGGCCAGGTGGTCCGCACCGATGCGTTCCAGCTCCAGGCCGCTGTGAAACCTGGAAATGAGCAGATTCGCCAGGTAGACGATCGGGGTCAGCGAACCGTCGCCCGGATCCTCCTCGGGCTGGTGGTGAAACCGGATGACGCCGGTCAGGCAGGCGGGCAGGGACCATTGGCGGGCCAGCAATTCGCCCACCCGGGTGTGATCCATGCCCAGGACCCGGTTCTCGACCGCAATGATTTCCGACTGTTGATTCTGGAATTCACGGTAGAGCATCGGGTAGGTCTTGACGATAAACTGGTCCAGAACCACCTTGCCGATGTCGTGCAGCAGCCCGGCCATGTAAGCCATTCCGGGAAGGGCCCGTTGGGTCTCGGCGGCGATCTGCTCCGCGATCACGGCTGTGCCGATGGCGTGGTGGTAGAGGCCGCCCTTGCAGAGACTATAGCCATTGCCGCTCTGGTTGAAATAGCTTTGCACGGCTGCCGAGATGACCAGTTTGAGGAACAGCTCCCGGCCGAGATAGACCAGGGCGTGGTCCAGGGTCACAATCTGGCAACGTTTGCTGAACAGGGCCGAATTGCACAGTTGAATGGTTCGGGCGCTGATGACCTGGTCTTTTCCCACCGCTGCGGCGACCTGGTCGATATCGAAGGAGCCATCCTCGATCAGGCGCAACACTTTCAGGGCGATCTGGGGGATGGGGCGGATGGCTTCGATGGCCTGTCGCATATCGGATACCGCCGGCGGTGACGGACCGCTTTTGGCATCGGGTGCGTCAAATCCGGCCGGGCGGATGCTGCACGTCCAGGATTGCATGTCCAGTTCGATGCAACAGGTGAAAAAACCGCCGGTCTCCGCCTGTACCACCGTGACGCCCGCGTTATCCAACGCCTTTAAAACGGTTTCCGCGGTTCTGCCGCCGATATCCAGGTCGAAATCCTGACGGGTCAAGGGGCCCACCAGGGCGCCGCCGGCCACCACCGCCTCCAGGTTGGCCCGGGTGGCGCCCAAGTCCAGCAGCCGCCTCAGAAACAATGGCATGCCGGTGGCGGCATATTTTTCGGGCTGATCCACGTTCCAGTCGCCCGATGGTTCCGGCAGCAGCAAGTGAATCAGCCCCCCCACACCGGCAACGGCATCATAGACGGCGACCCCGACGCAAGTGCCCAAAAAGGCTTGAAGCCGGCGGGACTGAGTGGCGCCCACCTCGAAAGACCCAGAGGCCACATGATACTTGCTTGGCATCCCCATTCAGAACCGCCTCCCATCGGATCCTTTTTTAAACAACTAACATACCATCATTATTGGCTTGTTTTCAACTGTGGGTTGATTTTTTTTTCCAAGCGGGACTGCGCCTTATCCCCAAAGTGCCGGACCCCGCAGATGGGATCGTGCCGCCGGCACCCCCCCGCCGGTCGGGAAAACGTGCCGGTCCGGCTTTGATCGGTGTGATGGGTCTTGCCTTTTTTGTTGGAAAACGATTGACTACCGGATCCAGTCACCCAATCCAGGGCAGGGAACCATGCTTCAGCTCCCGATGGAAATGATGGTCGGCCAACGGTTGATGGTTGGCTTCGATGGAGACGGTTTCAACGATGATCTGGCGACCCTCATCGCTAACTTGAAGGTGGGGGGTCTGATCCTGTTCTCCCGCAATCTCGGGTCACCGGAGCAGATCCGGCGGCTGTGCCGGGACTGCCAGGATTGTGCGGCCCATTGCGGGCTGCCGCCGCTGTTCATCGCCATCGACCAAGAGGGCGGGCGGGTGGCCCGTCTTAAACCGCCCTTCTCCCGGTTCCCGGGAAATTCTGCCATGCGGCGTCCGGCGGATGCGGTCCACTTTGCCCGGGTGACCGCCACGGAGCTTAATCAGGTCGGAATCAATATGAACATGGCGCCGGTGCTGGATGTGGTTCCGGAAGGCGTCGCCGGCATCATGGCCGGCCGGGCTTTCGGCAGTGACCCGCATTGGGTCGCCACGCTGGGGATGGCCGTCATCGACCATCTGCAGCAGGCCGGTATCATGGCCGTGGCCAAGCATTTTCCCGGCATCGGCCGAACCGTCCTTGACAGCCACCGCGTGCTGCCGGAGTTGGAGATCGACGCTCAGACGCTGGCCGATTTCGACCTGATCCCCTTTATGGCCGCCATCCGGGGCAAGGTGGCCGGCGTGATGCTCTCCCACATCCGCTACAGCGGCATCGATCCGGTATGGCCGGCCAGTTTGAGTCGGGCCGTTTCGGCGGACCTGTTGCGGCAAAAACTGGGTTACGACGGGGTTGTGATGACCGATGACCTGGACATGGGCGCTATCAAACCCGCTGTCGCTATCGAGACCGCCATCGGCCGGATCCTCAGGGCCGATGTCGACATCGCCCTGATCTGCCACAAAGGGCCCGATATCGAGGCCGCCTGGAGGCATATCCATAAAACATTTCTGGGTGACGCTCAGCTCAAAGCGATGGGAATGCGCTCCCTGCAGCGCATCCTGGAATTGAAAAAAACCTACCTGAATGGACCCTGGGAATCCCACTATGGGGTTTAGCCGCCCGATCATCAGGG
>JAWOIA010000062.1:0-4852 GCA_046484885.1 Desulfosarcina sp.
CCTGCAGTTCACCTCCTTCGAATTTTTTCTACTGGCATTTTTCGGGATTCTCATCAGTGGCACCCTCACCAGTCCCGATCTGGTGATAAAGGGCTGGATCGCCGGATTCCTGGGGCTGTTTCTGGCCTGTGTGGGTCGTGACCTGCTGCAGTTCTATCCGCGCTTTACCTTCGGCTATTCGGAGCTGGACAGCGGCATCGAAGTGGTGCCTGTTCTCATCGGCGCCTTTGGCATTCCCCAGATTATTCAGGTGCTCAAGGACCGCTTCCGGATGGGCGAGGCCCAGAAAGTGAAGCGAATCCTTCCCGAATTGGGCACCGTGATCCGCAATATCCCTACCATCATCCGCTCCGCCCTGATCGGTGTCGGGGTCGGCGCCGTTCCAGGTATCGGTGAGGACATCGCCGGCTGGGTCTCTTACGGTGCGGCCAAAAACACCTCCAAACACCCCGAGACCTTTGGCAAAGGGGAACTGCAGGGTGTATTGGCTTCGGAAACGGCCAACAACGCCTGCGTGGGCGGTGCCCAGATACCCCTGCTCAATCTGGGAATCCCCGGCAGCCCCCCGGCGGCTATGCTGTTGGGCGCCCTGATGCTGCACGGCGTCACCCCGGGTCCGATGATCACCTTCGAACATCCCAGCTTCATCATGGAGATGGCCGCTATCCTGCTGCTATCTTCCATCGCCATGTGGATCGTGGGCATGCTGCTGGCCAAGCAGGTGGTCAAGGTCTTGCGCATTCCCTCTCAGATTTTCATGCCCGTTATCGGCGTCCTGTGCATCATCGGCTCGTACGCCCTGGGGTTGAATATCTTCAACCTCTATCTGATGCTGCCGGTGGGCCTCATCTGTTATTTTCTAACCGTGATGGGCTATCCCATTGCTCCATTGGTCATCGGTGTGATCCTGGGTCCCATGGCCGACGAAAACCTGCGCCGGGCGCTGATGGTTTCCCAGGGCAGCTTTCTGCCCGTTTTTCAGCGACCGGTATCGCTGATTCTGTTCTGCATTATTGTCTGGACCATCGTCAGCCAGTTTCAATGCTACCGTGGTTTCAAAAATCGGATGTTGGCTTTGATCCTCAACCGCAAGGGCAGTTGTGAGGCTAGCCCTGATGAGAATCCAAAAGAGTGATAGGCGCTGCGGTGTTTTTCAAACCAGCGCCATAGACCCTACCAGAAATGGGGCAGCCTGACTGTCCGGGAGGTTCGAGCATGCTCAAAATGGCTATTATCACCGGTTTTCTCTCCAAAACAAAGGACCGGTTTCACGAATACAACCCACCGCTGGAACTTGACGAGAAGTTTGCTCTCATGGCTGAGATTGACGGCTACGACGGTGTGGAGATCGTTTACCCTTATGAAGTCAGCGATCCGGCGGCCACCCGGCTGGTGCTGGACAAACACGGGTTGAAGGTGGCGGCGGTCAATGTCAACGTCAAAGCCGAGCCGGAATTTCGCAACGGCGGTCTCACCTCTCACCGGCCTGAGGTGCGCGAAAAAGCAGTGCGGTTCATCAGGGAAGCCAAGGACTTCGCACAGGCGGTGGGAGCCGACAAGGTCACCTGCTGTCCCTTGGGGGACGGCTATGAATTTGCTTTCCAATACGATTACGCCCTGGCCTGGAAACACCTGGTGGAGACTTTCGGCCACGCCGGTGATTACAAACGCGAGATTCCCTTGTTCGTGGAGTACAAGCCCAGCGAAACCCGCGGCCGCTGCTTCGTGGATACGGCCTCCAAGGCCCTTTGTCTGCTCAACGATATCGGCAATACGGAAATGGGGGTGACCCTTGATTTCGGCCATTCCATTTACGGCAATGAGAACCCCGCGGAAGCCTTGGCAATGCTTGCACAAAGCCCTTACGCCTATTACATCCACATCAATGACAACGATGGCCGCTGGGATTGGGACTATTTTTGCGGAACCAAGCATTTCCTGGAATATGTAGAATTTCTCTACTATCTGAAACGCTATGGCTATACCGGCTACCTCACCTCCGACACCTCCCCGACACGCTGGGACATCAAGGGAACCTTCGAAGCCAACAGCCGTATGACCAACCGTATCTGGAAACTTCTGGACGAGGTCGACCAGGGCCGCCTGGCCGGACTCCTATCCGGTGCCGACTATCTGGAAACCTGGAAATTCATCGAAACCAACATCTTCGGCCTGAAATAAAAATGACCGAAACCGAAACAAGCATAACCCTCGAACAGCTCCGGGAGACGCTTCCCCCTGTCTGGCCCCAGGATTTATGCGGGTTCATTGGCAAGACGGTTGCTGAATCGACCACCAAACTCGTGATCCTGGACGACGATCCCACGGGCACCCAGACCGTTCACGACATACCGGTGTTGACCACCTGGTCTATCGAGGTTCTGGAAAATGAACTTAAGACCTGCGGACCAGGGTTCTTCATTCTGACCAACTCCCGCAGCCTGGTGCCGTCGGCGGCGCAGGCATTGAGCCGGAAACTCGGCGCCAACCTGCGTCGGGCTCTCACTGGCGCTGGTGTTTCGGTCCAGATCATCAGTCGCAGCGACTCCACCCTGCGGGGTCACTATCCCGGTGAGGTGGATGCGCTCATGCAGGCGTTGGGGCCATCCGACCTGCCGCGCATCCTAATTCCCTGCTTTTTCGAGGGGGGCCGCTACACGGCCAACGACATTCACTATGTTTCCGAAGGGGAGCGGCTGCTCCCGGCGGCACAGACTCCTTACGCCCGGGATGCGGCTTTTGGCTACCGCCATTCGAACCTGCGCGAGTGGGTGGCGGAGAAAACCGGCGGGTCGGTTGCCGCTGATCGCATCATGTCGGTCAGCATTGAGGATATCCGTTTAGGCGGCCCGGAGGCCGTGACCAACCGGCTGCTCTCTCTGTCGCCCGGCGACTGCTGCATTGTCAATGCCCTGGAATATCGGGATCTGGAAGTGTTCACAGCGGGTCTGTTGGCTGTTGAATCCCAAGGGCGGGCATTCGTCTTTCGTTCGGCGGCCTCATTCGTTCGCGTGCGTGCCGGCATCCGTCCCCGTGATCTGTTGGACCGTGAAACGATGGGTGTTGACCACAGCGGCAGGGGAGGGCTTTTTGTGGTAGGCTCTTACGTGCCCAAAACCAACACTCAACTGGCCGCACTACGCAACCGCAAAAATATCGTCGACGTAGAGGTTAAGGTCGATACCCTTCTTGACGTTCTACGGCAGCCGCCAGCCGTCGCTGCAGCCATTGCCGCTGCAAACCAGGCCATCGAATCGGGTCTGGACGCCGTCGTATTTACCAGCCGGGGCCTGGTGACCGGTCGTGACGTCTATGGCAGTCTGAATATCGGCCGACGTGTCTCGGACAGCCTCATTGCCATCGTTCAGGGTATCAGCTGCCGTCCCCGCTTCCTGGTGGCAAAAGGCGGCATTACCGCCAGCGACGTAGCCACCAAAGGGCTGGGTGTGCGCCGGGCCATTGTCATGGGGCAGGTGTTGCCGGGTGTTCCCGTGTGGCGGCTGGGCAGTGAGACCCGTTGGCCGGGCCTTGCCTATATCGTCTTCCCCGGAAATGTGGGCGACGAGGGCGCGCTATCGACCATCAGCCGGTGCTTGGAGCCGGTCCGATAGATCGATTTCAGGAATTTTTCATATCAAATAATCAGGAGGATACACAGATGAATCAGACCAAACACAGCGTCAAAACCATCCAGGAGATGCGAAATCGGGGCGAGATCATCACGATGCTCACCGCCTACGACTACCCCACCGCCAAACAGATCAACGACGCCGGCATCGACATGATCCTGGTGGGTGACTCCTGCGCCATGGTGGTCCATGGCCACCCCAACACCCTTGCCGCCACCATGGATATGATGGTGTTGCACTGCGCCGCCGTGGCCCGTGGTTGTCCCCGCACCATGGTCATCGCCGACATGCCTTTCGGCTCCTTTCAGTACTCGGTCGAAGAGACCATGCGCAACGCGGCCCGTTTCGTCACCGAGGCCAAGGTGGACGGGGTGAAATTCGAAGCCACTCCCAACCACATTGAAAAAACCAAAGCCATCGTTGAGATGGGCATCGCTGTGGTCGGCCACGTGGGGCTGCACCCCCAGGCCGTGGGTGCTTTGGGCGGTCTCAAGGTCCAGGGAAAGTCTGTTGAAACAGCCCGCAAGGTGGTCCGCGAAGCTCTGGCACTGCAGGAAGCGGGTGCCTTTGCCATCATCTTCGAGGCGGTTCCGGCCAAGCTGTCGACCTATGTGACCAAAAAGCTGCGCATCCCCACCATCAGCATCGGCGGCGGCCCCGGGTGTTCCGGCCAGTTGCTGGTAACCCCAGATGTTCTGGGCATGTTCGATGCATTCACACCTGGCTTCGCCAAACGCTACCAAAACTTCAACGGCCTGATGAAAGAGACCTTTGTAAAGTACGCTGAAGAGGTAAGAGCCGGTGTTTTTCCTGGCGAGGAGCACTCCTACAAAATGGCCGACGACGTGCTTGCCACCATCGAATCAGAATTCGGCCAAGCAGAATAAAAAAACGGGAAATCGGCAGTACCGAGGCCTAACCCAGACATCCGAATGCTTTCACAAAGCGGTTGCAATTCTGCATGATGACCTCGTTTCTGGATGGACACCATTTAACAAGCATGCTACGACACAAACTAATTTTTTTTAAAAAAGGCGGGAGTAAAAGCGGGTAGGCTGGTGATGCAAGTCTGTCGAAAATATTTAAATTACAAGTAAATGGTTTTGGTAACGCCGATTAGTGCGCCTGACCCCAAACGGCCCTATCCCGCCAAGAGACCGGTGCGCCTGCAAAAATTTCTCTCCCAGGCCGGGGCCTGCTCCCGGCGGCAAGGAGAGGCCCAT
>JAWOIA010000133.1:0-6307 GCA_046484885.1 Desulfosarcina sp.
AACAAACTTGTGCAAGGAAAGAGGAAAAAGTACGACCTTGAAAATGCTGGTGTTCTGAGCTCAGGAGATACTAAATTCCAAAGGAGGAAGCGGTGAAGCGTAAAACGACAAGGGTGTTGCCCATGATATGCACGGTCTTGTTCGCGGCGGCGTTTGTCCATTGCGGCCGTGTCCAGTCCACCGCGGCAGAAAACAGCGCGCTTCAGATAAACCGCACGGTGCTGATGTCGGGACTTAGCAACCCATGGGATCTGGCGTTTGCGCCCGACGGAGCCATGCTGTTCACGGAAAAATGCCGCGGACTATCCGTGCGCACCGCTGACGGAACAGTCCGGCGTTTGTTCGGGACGGCTGGCGCCGCCCTGGAGGCGGAGGATTTTTTCTGCCAGGGGCAAAGCGGCATGCTGGGTGTTGCTCTCGATCCAGCCTTTTCCGAAAACCGCTATGTATACGTCTTTATGGCCTCAACGGTGGGCAAGACCAAAACCAATTGCGTCGTGCGCCTCACCGTCGATAAAGCCTACACCACCATTGCCAAGCGCGAAAACATTGTCACCGACATTCCGTTTAAGCAATCCTTCAATCGGTGGGGCGGCGCGGGCGCACACAGTGGTGGCCGCATTCGATTCAGCCCATTTGACGGTTACCTGTATGTCACCACCGGTGACAACCACAATGGGCCGCTACCGCAGGACCTTTCCCGCCTGGGCGGCAAGATATTGCGGATCGACCGCGACGGCAAAGCCGCGAAAGGCAACCATACACCGCCCGGAGGTGATCCGCGTATCTTTACCTATGGACATCGCAATGTGCAAGGTATTGCGTTTCGCCCCGGTGCTGGCCAGCCGTTTGCCTGTGAACACGGTCCCGGACATGACGATGAAGTGACGCCGCTTGCAGCGGGCGGCAACGGCGGCTGGGACCCGGCCCCCACCAAAGGGGTGTCGTGCGCGAGCGATTATTGCGGCTATACGTCCAACAAACTCGACGGCGCACCAACGCCCATGACGGATCTGGCACGGTTCCCCAATGCGCTCAAACCATCGTGGAACAACCGCGGCGATTCCGAAGGGATGGGGCCGTGTGTCTTTCTTAACGGGCCAAACTGGAAGAACTGGGAGGGCTGTCTGGCGGTCGGTTTCCTGCGTGGCGCGCGCATCGAGCTTTTGCGAATGGACGCGGTCGGCATGACGACCAAAACATCCACTATCGCCGGCCTGCCGTCGCAGCGTGTGCGCTCGCTCGTTTTGAGCCCGGACAGCGCGCTTTATGCCGCCACCGACGCGGGCGAAATCTGGCGCCTGGAAAGCGCCGAAAAGTAATGTTGGCTTAAATAGTGCCCATCCATGAACGGTTATTTCGCCCGATATCTTCGTTATGCTCAAAATTTTATCCTCGGAATATCAACTATAAGCCAGTGGTAAGATTTTTCGCATGCCTTGATCTCGACCAAAATTCCTCGTTTCTGGATGGGCACCAAATAACAACGTCGGGGGGCACACATGAAAACCTAAGTTCAGCGATTCTCGAGCATGCTGCAGCACCAAGGAAGATGGGGTTGCGCTATGGTGGCTTATGCGCGACGACATCTGCCGCTGGTGATGCGGCAAGATCGGCAATCCCGCAGGGGCTCAAATTTATACGGCTTAGCTTAGGTCGCCCTGTTTCCGCTACTGCGTCCCGTTATTCCCGCTTGCCGGGCGCAACCCGGTTCAGTTGCTAAGCGCGGCTCCGCCTTCCAGAATACTGACCATGCCCTTCAGTACAGCCGCCGGTTTGGGATCCACCCGATGGTCGGCCAGAATCCGGCGCACCTTCTCGTTACAACGCTGCAGCATCTCTTTAGCCCCATTTTGGGTCCAGTGCTCGAAACGGCTGCGGTCGCTCAGCTCCGGATTGAAGAGCGCCGTCTGGAAGTGTTCAAAGGTGTGGTCGTCGCTGATGAAAATGGCTCCGTCGCTGCCGTTGCGGGCAACGCGGTCGATCACATCCAGCGCCAACGTCTCGTCGTCAACCCGCAGACCGTCCACAAAAAAACGACTCATGGCCACCAGTTCATCCGCCAGGGTCAACATCTCCAGTGAAGAGGTGTGCCCGGATTCGATATAGCCGACGTCATGGATAAAGTTGCAGCGGGACAACATGGCAGTGATGATTGAGAACATCCCTTCGGCTCCGGCTTGGGCGTCGACCGTCTTGGCATCCGTGGCACCGGCATAGGACCAGATCGGAAGTTTGTAGATTATGTCGCGCATGTCGGCCAAGGCAGCCTGGGTGAGGCTCCACTCGATACAGCCATAGGAAACCACCGTGTGGCGCATGTCAAGCACGCTGACATTGGGTGCAAAGAGAAACGGCGCCCCTTTGTTGGTTAGCTGGTGAACGGTCAATCCCACCAGGTTTTCGGCAATCCCCAGGGCCATGGCCCCTGCCAGGGTCACCGGTCCGCCGCCGCCGGCATTGCAGCCCGAAGGCAGGCAGACGGGAATCCGTTTTCTGGCACAGAACACCAGCTTTTCGACGACATTGTCCGGGAACCGCAGCGGACTGATTGCCTCAGAGTAGTTGAGGATGAAGGGCCGTCGGGCCAATGCATCCTCCCCACCGACGACCAGGCTGGCAATTTGGTGGATTTTTGCGATGTCCGCACCGCTGTCGGCAATAAAGCAGATCGGCTTGTTGCTGTTTCTCACCATTTCGGCAAAGACGTGCACATAAATGTCCTCGATGGGCGCGTCGGTCGGGTTCCCCATGGACATAGAAAAGTCAATGTTCTCTAAGCCGTCCACCAAGCGGGCAAAGTTGGCTGTATCCGAAAGCACGGTCCGGCGTCGTTCTCCGGTCTCCAGGTCGATGGTGAAAATCGTGTCTGAACCGGTGCCGAAGTAGAAGTTACCGTTGACCAACGGGATGGTTTTTCGACCCTGCTGGTTGTAAAGTGTGATTTGCCGGGGTGCTGAGGCCAGTGCCTCTTCGGCCAGTCGTGCCGGCATCAAAACACGGCCTTGGCGGTCAGTACGGCAGCCCGCATCCAAGAGCCTTCGGTGGACCTGGGGGTGCTCCATCACGAATCCGGTCGTTTCCAGGATCTCAAGGGCGGCATGGTGGATGGCCCAGGCCTGTTCCTGGTTCAACACCCGCATGCGCGGGCGAAAGGTATTTATCTCAAGTTGTTTCATTTTCAACCTCCTAGATCAGTTGCCCTATGCAGGGGTCGACCGGCTTGAATCAGCCGCCGGGGGACGTGAATTCATCTTTATCTGCTTCCCGGGCGTTACCTGATAATCGGCCTGCTTCTCGGACGTTTCTCTCAATGGTTCTTTCACCAGTTGCATGAACCGCATCCTCATTCGTGTTGATTGTTTTCAGCTTTTGAAGGGGCAAGACATGCTATTGAGGCGCCCGAGCGCGATGGTATGCCGCACCCCACACGATCCGATGGTTGTCTTGGCTGTAACTCAGGGCCCTGCGAAGGTCACGCGGCCTTGACTGTTGGGAAGAGGTGTTTGAGAGTTTCAGCCTTGTCCGTTTTCTCCCACGGGAAGCGTTCGCGGCCGAAATGACCGTAAGCGGCGGTCTGCACATAGCTCCACCCGTTGGGTTTAAGCAGTCCCAGCTGGTCGATGATGGCGGCAGGGCGGAAGTCAAACAGGTCTCCGTCCTCCAGCAGGGTCTGGATGGCCCTTTCGTCCACCCGCCCCGTGCCATAGGTGTCGATGTTGATCGACAATGGCCTGGCCACGCCGATGGCATAGGCGACTTGGATCTCACACTGCTCCGCCAATCCTGCGGCAACAATGTTTTTGGCGGCGTAGCGGGCATAATAGGCTGCCGACCGATCCACCTTCGAAGGATCTTTGCCCGAGAAGGCCCCGCCACCGTGACTGCCGACCCCCCCATAGGTATCAACGATTATTTTCCGTCCGGTCAGGCCGGCATCTGCAAAAGGGCCGCCGAGCACAAAACTGCCGGTAGGATTGATATAGTATCGGGTTTGGTCATTCAGCAACCCGGTGGGACCGAGCTCCAAATGAATGACATCGCTGACATCTTTTTGAACCCGCTTGGATGAAACATGGCCGGTCTGATGAGATACCACGACGCTGGTGATATGACAGGGCTTGCCGCCGGCATAGTGGACCGATACCTGGGCCTTTGAATCCGGTCGCAGATAATCGATGGTCTTGTTGGTTCGTAAGACCTCGAACCGTTTCATCAGACGATGGCTGAAGGCGATGGGGGCCGGCAGCATTTCCGGTGTTTCATTGGTGGCATAACCGAACATCATGCCCTGGTCACCGGCACCCTGTTCTTCGTAGCGTCCCTCGCCCTGGGTGACCCCCTGAGAGATATCCGGTGATTGACCGTGAAGGCGTGACACATACTCAAAGGAATCGTGGTAGAAGCGGAGTTCAGGATTGTCATAACCGATCGCTTTGACCGTTTGGCGAACGATTGTTTCGGTGTCGATCTTCTCAAAATCGCGACAGGTGATCTCGCCCACATTGACGACCAGATCAAATCCGGCCATGGTTTCGCAGGCAACGCGGCTGCGGGGATCATTGTCCAGGCAGGCATCCAAGATGGCGTCCGAAACCTGGTCGCAAAGCTTGTCCGGGTGGCCTTTGCCGACCGATTCTGAAGTGAATACATGGGGCATTTTGATTTTGCTCATCGATTTTCCTTTGCTTTACAAAGACGGTGGCCGCAGGATTGGGATGGTCGCTCAAATCACAACGGAGGATGGATCAGAAGTCGTTTTCCTTGCGGCCGATCACCGCGTAGTAGTACAGCGGCTCCCCAGCCATGGACAAGCGATGACAATAGTGGTGTTTTTTGTACACGTGGAGGCTGTTGCCGATCATTTCTTGCAGCATCTGGTTGTATCCGGTATCGTCATCATCGCTGAAAAAGCGATCCTTGATGTTGAAAGCGATCCAACTGTTGTTTTCGACGATGTTAAACGCATTCACGAACGCTTTGGTGGGAATATCGCCGAATCCCAATGCCGCTACGGTGACCAGGGCGTTGAAATTCCAACCTTCAAGTTTCCGTCGTTCCTGCTCATCCGGTTGGCTCAGGTCCATGACATAGTAGTCGTCGTACACCCCCGGCCGATCGCGCTTGACCGCCTTTTCGGCCTCATCAATGATGTCAATACCGACAATCGCTTCGGTTTCAACCGTTTCCTGCAGGTACTCGCCGACGATGCCATTGCCGGCACCGAAGTCAAGCACACGCAGGGGGTCATCCCCGTTGGGGTGTGCACCGATGGTTTCCCTGAGCAGTCCGGTAATCACCTGCGGCGAGTCGCAGCGAAGCTTGTTGTAAACGACCTCTTCGTACAAGCCGGGTATTTCGTATACTCGATCGTACTCGTGAATACGGATACGCTCTCGCCCCTCTTTGGTGACCACATGGAACCACTCTTCATCCTGGTTAAGAGCGCTTTCTTTTGCGGGGTAAGCGACCTCTAACTCAAATGGGCTCATTTTTATAGCTCCTAGCGATGGTTGGTTTTCGAAGGCTCCCGGAAATACGGCAAGTTGCCAGTTGGAACCCGATCGCTGGCATTCAAGACGTAAATGGATTATCCCCCCATCGTATCAATAAGCGTACCACATCCACATTCTGTGTTTTATACGTTTGGAATTATTGGTTTCTTGTTTGGTCTTGAAATTTTTTGACCGTGGGGAAGCCCACGAGGGGGTTGCAATATCATCGAAACTGTGTAACATTTGCTCATCTTGTTTATCAAAGCGATCAGTCCGTAAATATTTTTTACCATCCAGACAATGCATTTTCGAAGCAGATTTCGGGTTTAATAATTATAAATAATTGAATCTTAAATATAAAATTACTTTACAGGCCTTAGGCCGTACCAACATCACCATGATTTGCTATGACGCAATAAATGTAAAAATTTTTTACATTCAACGTTTTCGTTCCCAACAAGGGGGCACTCGAGATCGCGGCCTGCTAAAAATGTTGATGATGGCACATGATTGGTATTCGAAGAAAATGGCTGGACCCAATTCAGAGATCGCTCAGAATGACACTTACTTACTGGATTGGCACCCAGGTAGTGAACCCTGCCTAGTGCCCATCCATAAACGGTTATTTCGCCCGATATCTTCGTTATGCTAAAAATTTTATCCTTGGAATATCAACTATATGCCTGTGGTAAAATTTTTCGCATGCCTTGATCTCGACCAAAATTCCTCGTTTCTGGATGGGCACTAGGTAACCCGGCAAGCCGATGTTGGAAAACCGGACCCGATGCCAAGGGGCGGACCGCTTTCAGAGG
>JAWOIA010000212.1:0-4429 GCA_046484885.1 Desulfosarcina sp.
CCGTCAATATTGATGAACGCATATATATTGAGTTGGCGCGCGCAACCTGCTAAGAGCCCCCCCATGACCCCTGACCGACTGTTTGTCGACGCCGCTGTCCGGTCCCACCCGGAAGCCGAACGAATGGCTCGCCGTCTCAAGTTGCCCATCGAGGCCGTGGATGACCCGCTTGCCCTTTTCAAGTGGGTCAACAGCGCCCCGGATCCGGTCAGCCGCGGCAAACGGGTGCTGTTTTTGACCCGCAACAAAGGCGGTTTCTTAAAACCCTGCCCAGGGACCCGGGAATACATCTGCTGCGATTATCAGATTCTACACCTCGGCTCCTTCTGCTGCATGGACTGCTCCTATTGCATCCTGCAAAGCTATTTCCACCCGCCCCTGCTGCAATTTTTCGTCAATCACGAGGATCTGGACGCGGAACTGGAGGCCCTGTTCGTGAAAAAGACCGTCAGCCGGGTGGGGACCGGAGAGTTTACGGACAGCCTGATCTGGGAAAAGTGGTCTGACCTGACCGAACACCTGGTGGCGCGCTTTTCGACCCAGCAGCGGGCGGTGCTCGAACTGAAAACCAAGACCGTCGCGATTGAGCGGCTGAAAGGTCTGGATCACCGGCGAAAAACCATCGTTGCCTGGTCGTTGAATACGCCGCTGGTCATCAAAGCCGAGGAGCGGTTCACTGCCGCTCTGGATGCCCGGCTGACGGCAGCCCAACGCTGCCAGCAGTGGGGCTACCCCCTGGCATTTCACCTTGACCCCATGGTGATTTATGACGGCTGTGAAAACGATTACCGGCGGCTGATTCGAACGCTCTTCCAGCGTATCTCGGCCCCCAATGTCGTCTGGATCAGCTTGGGCACACTGCGCTTTATGCCGGCGCTGAAATCGACCATCGCCCGGCGCTTTCCCAACTCCAAAATCGGTTATGGTGAATTGATCACCGGGCTGGACAACAAGATGCGCTATTTCAAGCCGCTGCGCATTGCCTTGTACCGGCAAGTGGCGGCCTGGATTCGAGCAGCGGCCCCGGATGTGGCCCTCTACTTCTGCATGGAGGATCGTGAGGTGTGGCAAAAAAGTATGGGGTGGGTGCCGGAGCCGGACGGAGGCCTGGGGCGCCTGCTGGACCGGCGCGCCGCTGCGGTTTGTGATTTGGCCCCATGACACGGGGCTCGATCGGTTTCGGCGCGGGCATGCGGTTGTGGCTGGGTTTGATCACTATCCTCGTTGGGGTCTGGGCTGGTCCCGGTCATGCCGACGAAACGGTCAAGGCCCGATGGGTTGCGGATGGGGACACCATCGTTTTGCAAGATGGCCGCCGTGTGCGCTACATCGGAATCGACGCCCCCGAGATCGATCATACCAACGGCCGGCCCACCCCGCTGGGACACGCGGCCCGGTCCTTGAACCGGCGACTGGTCGATGGATGGCAGCTCCGTCTGGTTTACGATCAGGAAACCAGCGATCGGTTCGGCCGTGTTTTGGCTTATGTGTATCGCGGTGACGGGCTGTTTATCAATGCCGAATTGTTGAGACAGGGCCACGCCCATTTCCTGTACCACCCCCCCAACGTCCGCCACGCCGACATCCTGTTGGCCGCCCAAAGAGCGGCAATGGAGAGCGGCCGGGGCATTTGGCGGTTCGTGCAAAGGGAGACTGCGGCCGGAATGACATACCCGGGCAACTGGCGCTCGCGGCGCTTTCATGCCCACGACTGTTCCATGGCTAAAAAAATATCGGCCGCCAACCGGGTGTGGTTCCGGAACCAGTGGGAGGCATTTTGGTCCGGCTTTGCGCCGGCTAAGGAGTGCATCCCTTTTCCGCCAGAGCGATGATGCCACCCCGGGTGCGGTAGGCCTTCACTGTTCAGCTTTGAGCTGTTCGATCACTTTGACTGCAATCTGGGCCGGCACCTCGTCGTAGCGCAAAAATTCCATGCTGTACATGCCGCGGCCGCCGGTCATCGAGCGCAGGTCCGGCGCATAGGTTTGAAATTCGGCCAAGGGCACTTCCGCATTGATGACCTGATTCTTGCCGGCGTTGTCCATGCCCAGGACGCGCCCCCGCCGGCTGTTCAAGTCCCCCATGATGTCGCCCATGTAATCGTCCGGAGTGGTCACGGCCACTTTCATGACCGGCTCCAGCAGCACCGGGTTGGTCTGTTCGCAGGCCTTTTTGTATGCCAGGGAGCCGGCGACCTTGAAGGCCATCTCCGAGGAGTCGACGGCATGGTAGCTGCCGAAGTCCACGGTGACGCGAAAATCGACACACGGGGCGCCGACCAGGGGCCCTTTCTGGCTGGCCTCGATAATGCCTTTTTCAATCGCCGGGATGTACTGTTTGGGGATGACGCCGCCCACGACGGCATCGACAAATTCAAAACCGGACCCGCGGGGCAGGGGCTCCATAACAATCCAGCAGTCCCCATACTGCCCATGTCCGCCCGACTGTTTTTTGTGCTTACCCTGGACGCGGGCCTTATTTTTGATGGTTTCACGGTAGGGGATTTTGGGGGTTTTGAGCAGAACCTCGACATTGAATTTTCGTTTCAGTTTTTCGATGGTGCTTTCAACGTGGACCTGACCCAATCCAGACAACAAGATCTCCTTGGTTTCGGGATTGCGCTCCAGGCGCAATGCCGTGTCCTCTTCCAGCAGCTTGGTCAGGGAGATATAGATTTTATCCTCATCACCGGTTGCTTTGGATTCCAGGGCGAATGAAATCAGGGTCGGCATGGGTGCGGCACAGGCGTAGCGGATCTTATTGCCTTCATCACACAGGGTGTCACCGGTTTTGGTCTCTTTGAGTTTGGCCACCGCGGCTATGGAGCCGGGTCCGGCCTCCGAGGCTGGTTTTTGTTCCTTGCCGTTAATGGTGAGCAGCTGATTGAATCGTTCGCGGGTCTCTTTGGTCGAATTGTAAAAGTTGCCGTCGCTGCCGAGCTTTCCGGAAACCACTTTGAAAATGGTCAGCCTGCCGGCGTAAGGGTCGGCAACGGTTTTGAAAACAAACGCCGAAAACGGTGCATTCGGATCCGGGGCGCGCTCAACAACTTGATCATTGGCTGGGTTGGCCCCCGTTTTGGGCCCTTTTTCGATAGGGGAGGGCAGGCAGGTGACCATGAAATCCATGAGCAGGTCGATGCCGATGTAGCGGGTCGCAGAGCCGCACAGCACCGGCGCAAAGGCTCGGCTGAGCAGGCCTTTTTTCAGCGTGTCGATCAGCTGCTGGTTGGTGATGGTCTCGCCTTCCAGGTAGCGTTCGATCAGGGCGTCGTCAGCTTCGGCCACGTTTTCGATCAAGGTTTCCCGTTCGCTTTCCGCCAGCGCCCGCATGTCCGCAGGAACCTCCATTTCGGTGGCCTTGCCGTTGTCGTCGTAGCGGTAGGCTTTCAGCGCAATCAGATCGATAATTCCCTGGAAATCGGCCTCTGCGCCGATGGGAAGCTGGAGAATAATCGGTTTGGGTGTCAGGCACTGGGCCGCGTCCGCGACGGCGCGGGTAAAATCGGCGCGTTCACGGTCCAATTTGTTGATGAAGATAGCGCAGGGCATGTCATATTCAGCGGCAAATTCGGTGACCTGTTCCGTTTGCACCTTGACGCCGTCCACCGCATCCACCAGGATCAGCGCGACATCCGCAGCCTGGAGGCACTGCTTGGCATCGGATATAAAGTTCTGGTCACCGGGCGTGTCAATCAGGCTGATGGTGTGTTTTTTCCATGGCAGTTGAAAAAATCCGCTGGATAGACTGGCCTGTCGTTTGAGTTCTTCCGGTTCGAAATCCATGACGGTGTTGCCGTCTTCCACGCGTCCGATGCGGGTGGTCATGCCGGCCTTGTGGATCATGATTTCAGCAAGCGAGGTTTTTCCCGCGCCGCCATGGGCGACCAGAGCAACGTTTCTTAGCGTTTCATTCATTTGGCCCACTCCAGCTCCTCTCTTGATTGGTTTTTCCGCACCGATAAAAGACTGCCATGAAGCACGCATTATTAGATCGCAGACCAAAAAAAATCAAGGTCAAAATCCTGATTATAAATCGGAATCGGGCGGGCGCAGCAAAATGATGAATTCCTGATTACCCTTGGGGCCGGCGATAGGGGAGGGGGTGACCGGGCCGCAAACCAGTCCGCGTTGGGAAAAAAAGCGGACCAGGTTGTCGATGATTTCGGCCTGAAACCCGCGGTCACGGATGACGCCGCCCTTGCCGACCCGGCCTCTTCCGGCTTCGAATTGCGGTTTGATCAAAGCCAAAATGATGCCACCGGATTTGATAAATCGAAGGGTTGCCGGAACGACGAGTTTGAGGGAGATAAACGAGGTGTCGATGGTCACCAGGTCGACGGGATCGGGGAGGCGCGCCGGATCGATGGTGCGGATATTGGCCCGTTCGATAACCACCACGCGGGGGTCCTGGCGCAGCGGCCACGCCA